>DATFQC010000372.1:0-4865 GCA_035264425.1 Anaerolineales bacterium | reverse complement strand
CATTCAGCACTGATTTCCCCGGCAAGATCCTGCCACTGGAATTGGAGCCGGGCCAATCGGTGATTATGCATCGGCATGCATTTCTGTGTGCGGAAAAAAGTGTGAAACTTGATATTTTCTTCACCCGCAGACTGGGCGTTGGCATGTTTGCAGGCGAAGGATTTATCCTACAAAAATTGACCGGTCCCGGCATGGCATTCGCCGAATTGGACGGCGATGCGATTGAATATCACCTTCAGCCCAATCAAGTGATGCGCGTCGAGCCGGGACATGTTGCCATGTTCGAAAGCACCATCACGTTCAACATTGAGATGATCCAGGGACTGACCAACATATTTCTGGGTGGGGAAGGTCTCTTCCTGGCGACGCTCAAGGGGCCGGGCCGTATCTGGCTGCATTCGATGACCGAGAGTAAGATGGCTCAGCGACTGGCACATTTCATGCCATCGCAGAAATCAGGGTAAATGTATGTGCAGAAGTATTAAACAGTTACGAAATGTAGAAGTCCCCGCAACGGAGGAAGAAATCCGTGCCGCAGCGCTACAGTTTGTGAGGAAGGTCAGTGGGTATCGCAAGCCATCAAGGGTCAACGAGGAAGTATTTGAGAGAGCAGTGGAAGAAGTGGCAGAGGCAACGCAAAAGTTAATCAGCAGCCTCGCTGTAAAAAGTATTTAAACTATTGTGATTCCATTTCCTAAAATGCGCGGCATCGCGCATTTTTGTTTTCAACCTGGAACCCATGTCCATTTTTCGGTGTATAGGGAATAAATAAAGGAGACACCGTGCAAAAATTTTGTTTCTTCCTTTTAATCACCATTTTCGCCTCATTTCTGGCTGGTTGCGCCTCTAAAACGGCTTTTCAGCCAAAAGAGGTTAAGGCAATTGAAAACCGAATGCCGATTGCGACGGCAAGTTCCGAAGTTGTAGCTCATGACCCTCCTGTAAATTGTCCGATCACAACTCCACAGGATCCACTGTTCGTCCCACCCGCGCCCTACGACTCGATGGGCTATGCAGGAGAGTTCTGGTATGGTTCAGATGCACTTTGGACAGCCATCCGCGAGAATGGAACCTGGGAGGCTTTGCCTCATAACCCGGAGGGTTATACCCAAAAAGTTCTCTGGTGGCGGGCTGGATATGTCTGGAATCAGGAGCCTCAACCTGCTTTGAAAGTGACGGGCGAACGCTTGGACGCAATTGCGCCTCCACTCCATGCTTCACAAGCGACGAACGCATCTGCCAGCGATATTGGGTCTGCCATGCTGGTCGGCGTGGATATACCCACACTCGGCTGTTGGAAGATCACCGGGAAATATGGGGAGGCAGAGGTCAGTTTTGTTGTCTGGGTGGCGCCGTAAGTAAATCGTCCCGCAGGTTTCGATCAGGATCAATCCCCTATTCACAAAAACCTGCGGGACGGTAGAAACAAGTTTTACTCTATCGCCTCTCTTAACTCCCTGGCTAATTTTCCAAAAGGCGGTGTGTAGCGAATATCATCCTGGCGCGGACGCGGCAGGTCCACGGTCAAATCCAGTTTTATTTTGCCGGGGCGTTGAGTCAAAACCAGAACCCGATCGGCTAAAAACAAAGATTCGTTGATCGAGTGCGTCACCATAATGACGGTCTTCTGACGCTTTTGCCAGATGCGCGACAATTCGTTCCACATGCGTTCGCGAGTCAACGCATCCAGCGAACCAAACGGCTCATCGAGCAAGAGCAGGTCGGGGTCATGAATGAGCGCCCGCGCAATGGCCACGCGTTGTGCCATTCCCCCAGAGAGGTCGCGGGGCAGCGAATCCTCGAAGCCTTGTAAACCTACCAGGTCAATCATTGCATGGGCCTTCATGCGCGCTTTGCTTTCCTCGATCTGTTTCACTTCGAGAGGCAGTTTGATGTTCTCGATCACAGTTCGCCATGGCATCAGGTTTGCCTGTTGAAAGACCATGCCAGTAGTTGGCTGCTCCCCATGACCGAACATGAATGAACCCGCTGTCGGAGGGATCAGCCCCGCCAGGATCCGTAGGAGAGTCGTTTTTCCTGAACCGGATGGTCCCAACACACAGACGAACTCACGCGGAGAAACGTCGAAGGAAACATCTTCCAGCGCGCGCAGTCCGCCATTGTTATCGGGGAACACAGCACTTAAGTTGTGGATGGTGAGGATAGGGGTAGGAGACATTATTATCTATAGGTCATTGCGAGGAGTGCCACTGATAGAGCCACCCCTCGCAACACTTGCACCTGGCGCAAGTGCAGGTGTGACATCATGGAATAAACTCGTTTGTAAACGCTTTATTCAAATCCATCTTTTCAGTGATCAGCCCCATATCGAGCAAAACATTCTGCATGTTTTCCCAGGCCTGGGGATCAGAATAACCAAGTCGCTCTGTTTTCCATTGTTCGATAGATGTTTCAAGCACCTGCTTTTGCACATCGGCATCCAGATCGGCAAAATTGGGAATATACGACTCACTCGTCTTGAAGGCTTCCTCAGGATTCGTGATCGTATCTGCCAGACCCTTGAGAAAAGCGCCCACAAACGCGCGCACGAGAGCGGGGTTTTCCTGGATCACTTTTTCGCTTGCCAGAATCCCATTTGAGGCGAGCTCTACATAATCCGCGACACGGATTTCGGTAACAGGGATCCCCCTCGCACGTAATTGAATTGGCTCATTTGCCGCGTACCCAACCACGACATCCTGCTGGCCCGCTGCCATCAAATCCACCTGATTGAAACCGATCGAATCCAGGGTTACATCACTTTCATTCATATGAGCATCGAACAACAGCGCACGCAGACCTACATAACTTGCGCCGAACAAACCCGGCAGGCCAATCTTTTTCCCTTTCAGATCCTGCGGGATCAAAATTCCAAGCTCGCTCTTCGCCACTACCGAAACGGGATATTGCTGATACCAGGCGGTAACATACTCCACAGGCAAACCCTGCGCACGAGCCAGCAAAACCTGTTCCCCCGAGACAAGTGCGAAGGGCACATCCCCCGCGCCGACCAGTGCAACACCATCCGTCTCGAATTTGTAATCGAACTCGATCTCGATGCCCGCGTCGCGGAAATATCCTTTTTGGATGGCAACATAAAACGGCGCGAACTGGATGTTGGGAATATAGCCCATGGGAAGCTGAATCTTTGTTAACTGCCCCGATCCATTCACAGGCTGGATGCTGCTGCAGGCCGAAAGAGCGAGTGCCATCCCGAGCGCGATCAAAATGAACTTGCGAAACATAGTAACTCTCCTTGTTTTATCCAACACGGTGGTTGAGTAGGACTGAGTGCGCAAAGCGTCTCAGTCCACATCGAAACCACCACTATCATTCCTACTTTTTGTTTGCCTGTCATTGTTAGCCTCAATACGCCATACAAGAACACACGCTACTCGACCGGCAACGTCTTACTTTTCCTGCCATTTCAAAAATCTTTTTTCTAGCAACGTTACAATTCCGTATAACATCAACGCCAGCGCGATCAACATGAATACCGCCACAAAGACCATCGGCGTATCATACTGAAAATCACCTAGTTGAAGGAGGAAACCCAGTCCCTTTTCCGCATCGACAAGCTCTCCAACAATTGCACCGATCACCGAGAGAGTCGCGCCCACGCGCAACCCTCCGAAAAAAACAGGTAGGGATGCAGGTACTTCCACTTTCCTCAAAATTTGAGACCGTGAGGCGTGCAGGGAGTTCATCAGGTCATATAAAGCGGTTGGCACCGCCCGCACACCCACAATCGTATTCACCAGCACAGGGAAGAATACAATCAATGCACAGATGACAACCTTGGAGAGGATCCCATCCCCGAGCCAAATAACCAGTAGTGGAGCAATGGCAACCACGGGGATCGCCTGACTTGCCACAAGATAAGGCGATAACACTTTTTCCAAGGAACGTGATTTTGCAAGACCATATCCTACGATCGTTGCAAAAATTGTCCCAACCAGAAGCCCTAGTACAATTTCACTGAGAGTGATGCCGGTGTGATAGATCAAACTTCCATCGCGGAGGGCTTTAAGGAAACGCATCCACACACTGAGGGGCGACGGCAGGATGAAATTCGGAATTCCGCTATAGCGCGTAATAAGATGCCATCCAAGTAAGCCCAAGAGCAGAGAAATAACTCCCAGTCCGTTGCGGTTGTGGTTTTTAGCGAACACACGGAAAAAGTTGAAGTTCATATCTGGTTGTTCCAGCGATTAGTAGCTCAGTAACACAAAACGCCTCACAGAAAAAGCTGCGGGGCGCGGAGGTGAGGCGGGCTTAATTAAACCGAAGAGTGATCCATAAAAAGCTCCGAAAACAACTTGCGTTTTCGGGGCTTTAACTTGAATCAGACTCGCGTGAGCCTGCATCCTTCTTCTATCCAGACTATAACTGTCGGCCTCGGAGTTCCACCGGGTCATGTGCTGACTGGCAAAGCCATATCAAAGCACTCGTGGGCTATACCACCGATCGGGAATTACACCCTGCCCCGAAGGTTTTTATTTGGTTGTTGAGATTATACCCTGCTGAGCACAAATTGCATAATTCCCTGGCACCATCCGCCAGGGCAGGTGTGTGCCCGCCGCTATTCTATATCTCAGTTCGCTTTGACAATGCAATCGACAGGGCAGACGGTCACGCACTTGGGTGAATCGTAGTGGCCTTCGCATTCCACACAGGTTGCCTGGTTAATGACATAGGTGATGCCATCGCCTTCATTGATCGATTCAGTTGGGCACTCTGGTACGCATGCACCACAGGCGATGCAGTCTTCAGTAATTTTCATGGTCATGGCTATTACTCCTTCAAAAATTTATTACCGTGACTATAAAATTAACCGATGCCATGTTTTGCGTCAAATGACGAAT
>DATFQC010000371.1:0-4628 GCA_035264425.1 Anaerolineales bacterium | reverse complement strand
AAGGTATTGGTGCCTTACTTGATCCTGCTCGCGTGCGTATTACTCGCCATTCAAGATCCAGTCCGCAAGTGGTTAACACGTCGGCTAGGCGAAGGACAATCAGGAACCGGGCTTGAAAAATTGACGTGGTTACCGGTCGGGTTGGCATCGATCTATGGTGGCTATTTCGGGGCCGGCTTAAGCGTGATCGTTTTGTCCGCCTTGGGATTAACCATCGAAGACACTTTGACTCGACTCAACGCGTTGAAACAGGCCGTCGCGTTCAGTGTCAATGTAGCGGCGGCGATCTTCTTCCTGTTTTCAGGTCAAGTTGTCTGGTCGGCCGCACTGGTAATGGCGGTCGGTGCGCTGATCGGTGGAACTTTGGGCGGCAAGCTGGCCGGGCGCATTAAACCATCTACGCTGCGCTGGACGGTTGTTGGAATCGGTGTCCTCATTTCAATTATTTATTTTGTGCGCGGCTAAACATCCAAATGAGAATGCGTTGCTTGCGCAATGAAATTCATTGTGAACATAATCCCTGTCTGTGCCCATAAAATGTAGAGGAGCCTATGCGTAAAATTTATCTAGTTTTGATTCTTGTGATCGTTACCAATCTATTATCTGCCTGTTCATCCAAAAGCAATGATGCTCCGGCAAAAGCGGTTGAAGATTATTTGAATGCCCTGGTTGCAAAAGATTCGGATCGTCTCACGACGCTCTCCTGCAGTGATTGGGAGGACGACGCGCTGCTCGAACTCGACTCCTTCCAGGCGGTTACGACCAAACTGGATGGCTTGGCCTGTTCACAGACCGGGACGGAGGGTGATACTACATTGGTACTTTGCAAAGGCAAAATTATCACCTCTTATAACAACGAGGATGAGGAACTCGATCTTTCCGTTCGTACTTATCAGGTGGTACAGCAAGGGGGCGATTGGCTGGTATGCGGGACACGGTAAGCGAACTGCTTAACCACAAAGGGCACTAAGGAATCTCAAGGCTTCAGCATGGCCCTCTTTCAAATCGGCGCTTCCATTCTGATCTCCTTGTTGATCGCCATACTAACGCGCGCCACGCGAAGCCTGCGAACATATCTTTTACTTGCCTTTAGTGTCCTCGCCATTTATTGGTTTCAGCCACTCCTGCCGCTCCGCTCGTTCGATTTCTGGCTGCCATCGCTTTCACTAGCCTTTGTAATTCTCACCTGGCTGGTCACGTCTCAGTCTGACGGGTGGCGGATGCGCCAAAACATTATTGGGCTCCTGATCATTATTGGTTTGGTCACTGTCATTAACCTATCTCGCTACTTTCTGCCAGACCCCATTCTCACAGCTTCTACTCCTCCACAATTCGCTCACTATTTTGTTTTTATTCTTGTTATTGGAATAACAATCTTAACTCTTGCCTGGTCCTCCTATCGTTCCAAATGGATAATCAGGTCCACGATCGTTTTGTTGATCGTGGTTCTTGTTCTTCTCAAGAACCCGGCCCTCGGGTTACAAACAAGCATATTCTTTCGAACTCTCACAAATCGTTCCGTTGAAAATGCCTCGTTCACAGATTTACGCTGGCTTGGTTTTTCATACATTGCTTTTCGCCTCATCCACATTCTGCGCGACAAGCAAATGGCACGCTTGCCGGAACTTTCCCTGCCTGAATTCGCAACCTATGTTGTATTTTTCCCCTCTCTTGTTGCCGGCCCCATCGACCGGGCGGAGCGTTTTGCACAGGATTTGCGAAAAGACTTCTCCCTTTCACAGGATGAGATACTTCTTGCAGGACAACGCATTTTCCTTGGACTATTCAAGAAATTTGTGATTGCAGATGCCTTGGCATTGATCGCACTGAATGATTCTCTGGCAACACAAGTCCGCACGACTGGCTGGATGTGGATTGTTGTCTACGCGTACACATTTCAAATTTACTTCGACTTCAGCGGGTACACTGACATTGCGATTGGCACCGCCCGACTGGTTGGTATTAAGCTGCCCGAAAACTTTGCCGCGCCTTATAGCAGGCCCAACCTGACCCAATTCTGGAACAACTGGCATATGACGCTGACACAGTGGGTCCGTTCTTATTTCTTCAACCCGTTCAACCGCTGGATGCGGGGATTCAAGAATCTCCCTGCCTGGGTCATGATTCTGGTTGGCCAAATAGCAACCATGTTGCTGATAGGTCTATGGCACGGTATCACTCTCAATTTTATTTTTTGGGGTATTTGGCACGGACTGGGTCTCTTCCTCCAAAATCGCTGGAGTGACTTCGTCCGCAGGCGTTATCCCGATGTAGGAAAAAATACACGCCTTCAACCTGGCTTGCAAATCAGTGGTATATTGCTCACTTTTCACTTCGTCGCGTTGGGATGGGTTTTCTTTGCTCTGAGTATGCCATCCTTATCATGGCTGGTGCTTCGGAAGTTATTTGGTCTGTAAATACTTATGCAACAAATCAAACCTCGCATTCGCCTTTTCCCGGTTCTTCTTAAAGCAATTCTGCTTTTTGTGTTCTTCAATTTTGCATTCCTATTTATCAGTAAACTTCCTCTCGGACGACTTTCTTTGTACAATTCCATCTCTCCCGGACGTGAACGCTTTCCATTTGGCGAGACACGTGAATCGTATAATCTGAGTCTTTTTAACCTGGATGCTATGTTTGCCTCCCACGTTTTGGCAGGGACAAAAAAAACAGCTGATGAATATCGAGTCCTGCTCATCGGCGATTCATCTGTGTGGGGTACATTGCTCACGCCTGAACAAACCTTGGCTGGACAACTCAATGCAAACCGTACGAGGGCCTGTGGACGAACTATTCAGGCATACAACCTGGGTTACCCAACTATTTCACTGACGAAGGATTTGATGATCCTGGATCAGGCAAAACAATATCAACCAGATCTGGTGATCTGGCTCACGACCCTGGAGGCCTTTCCAAAAGACAAGCAGCTCACCTCACCGATAGTTGCCAATAATGCAGAGCTCGCCCGAGGACTGATCGCAAAATACAAATTACTGGCAGATCCGAATGATCAGGCCTTAACGAAGGTCTCAAAATGGGAGAAAACCTTTGTGAGTCAGAGGCGGGCAGTTGCCGACCTCTTCCGCCTGCAAATTTATGGCGCGCTGTGGGCCTCGACAAGCATTGATCAGGTCTATCCAAAAGATTATGAGCGCGCTCAAACGGACCTGGAAGCGGATGCAGATTTTCATGAGCTGTCCTCGCTGAACGATGCGTTGGCCCTGGATGTACTCGAAGCCGGCATGTCCGTCGCGCCGCTGACCCTGCTGGTCAATGAGCCGATCCTGATCAGCCACGGCCACAACAGTGAAATCCGCTATAATTTCTTTTACCCGCGCTGGGCTTACGACGAGTATCGCCAACTGCTTGCGGAACAGGCTGCGGCGGGCCACTGGCATTATCTTGACCTGTGGGATCTCATCCCATCGGATCAATTTACAAATAGCGCGATCCATCTCACGCCAGCCGGTGAAGCTCTATTAGGAAATAAAATCGCTGAAGCGATTGAAATCAATTGCGAATAGGCTTATGAAAAATAAAATCTTTCTTTTCTTATTGATGGTGACTCTTCTGGCGGCCTGCGCTCAAGACCAAGCCAATTCCGCAAACATCCCGGCAGCAGCGACGGAAGCAGCAGTTCAAACCCAGCCGACAACGGATTCCGTTATCAATGTAACTGAACTCCCCGCAACCGCAGCCGCATTGCCCACCCCGACGTTCACGCCCAAGCCTGCACTGGAGGAAAGCGCCTGGATGCAAATGCCTGCCGTGCCCAGCGGGATCGGCGACTCGATGCGATCCGTGTATGAAAAAGGAATTGCGCTGGGCAACGATCCAAAACATTTTTCGATCATTGGCGATTGCCAGAATGTTTCCTCCTATTTTCTTTCCATCTATGACAAACCCGGTGAATTTAGCCTTGGTGAAGAATACGCCTACCTCCAGCCCACGATTGATTATTATCAGGGTTCCTATTCGCGCAAGAGTCTGGCTGTGAAAGGCGGATTCAATGTCGCGGCCATCCTTTCGCCTCTGCGCGCGGACCCGAAATCCTGCAATCAGGGCGAATCTCCATTGGATTGCGAATTGCGGGTTTGGAGACCCTCCGTTGTTTTCATCAGCATGGAAACGTGGTGGTCTGAAAAACCCGCCCAGGAATATGATAAATATATGCGGCGGGTGATCGAACGGATCCTGGAAACCGGTGCTGTGCCAATTATTGCAACCAAAGCGGACAATCTGGAAGGCGATAACGCGATTAATGAGACCATCGCCCGGATAGCCTATGACTACGATCTCCCACTTTGGAACTTTTGGGCAGCCGTCCAGCCTTTACCCAATCATGGCCTTAGCCCGGATCACTTCCACCTGACGTTTGCGCGCAACTTCTTTGATGATCCGGTCCGCATGAAGAGTGCCTGGCCCTGGCGTAATCTCACTGCGCTGCAAACGCTGGCCGTCGTGCATACAGGATTGTCAGAACAACCGTAGATATAAGGGGTACTAGACGTCCATACCGAGCAAATGGGGATTTGCCACGCAAAATCAATGATTGCCTCTTGACAATTTAGAACAACTGTTCTATTATTTAGACATCGCTAATTGGATCAAAATTTGTTTTGTGGTGT
>DATFQC010000370.1:0-2916 GCA_035264425.1 Anaerolineales bacterium | reverse complement strand
TGGGATCTTTGTCGCCGTGTTTTTCCTAGTTTCCATTCTGATAGGGATGCTCTGGAATCGTGACTGGTGGAAATATGCGGCGCTATTTTGGGGAGCGTACACAATCCTTTTCACCACATTCTTCACCAATGCGGCTGGCTTTTTTACCGGGGTTGTCGGCTCACTGGGATACTGGCTCGTGCAACAAGGCGTGGAACGTGGAAGCCAGCCGGAATATTATTATGTGCTGGTTCAAATCCCAATGTATGAGTATCTGCCTGCCATCGGAAGCCTAGTGGCGATAGGTTTGGGCGTGAGAAAACTTCTGGCGCAGCACTCCGCGAATCGTGAGGTGGAACGGGACATGCAGATCGAAGGGACTGCCTCCGAAACAGAGATTGAGCCTCAGCCAGCAGAGTCCAATTTTGGCGTATTCTTCGGCCTCATGGTCTGGTGGGCATTCAGCGCGATCCTGGCCCTTACTCTCGCTGGCGAACGTATGCCCTGGCTCACGTATCATATGGCATGGCCCATGATCTTATTAACCGGCTGGGCCATTGGACAGATCATTGACTCTGTAGTGCCACTTGTGAGATCTGAAAACCCACAACGGATCGGGCTTGCCATCCTGACATTAATCGTATTTGTATTGGCTGCATTCAACACATTACGCGCTTTATATGGAGCGACACCGCCGTTTCAAGGTTCTGAGCTGGTGCAATTGCAGGCGACCGCGGCGTTCTTATTCCCATTAATTGCGATGATCCTGTCAGGAGCATTTATTGCGTATTTGATGAAAGAGGATCTGCTCAGCCTGGGTGTTGTGGCGCTGATCCTTCTGGCGATCATTACCCTGGGCGCAAGCATTATCAACGGCGCGACCTTACTGATGCAGATGTCGGGAGGCGGCGTAGACCCGGCGATTCTTTCCTCAGACCGCCTGAAATTCGGCTCGGCGCTGATCGCACTAATTGGAAGCATTGTCGCTATCGTCTATCTCTTACGTCGACAGCGCGCCAGCGCCTTCGTGGGTCTGGTTGTTCTAACGATCTTTGGCCTGCTCACTGTTCAAACCGGGCGGACCGCCTTTCGAGCGGCTTACATCAACTATGACGATGCCACGGAATACATGGTTTATGCCCATGGCGCGACCGGCGTAAAAGAGGTCATGTCGCAGGTGGAAGAAATTTCGGAACGCACCGCGGGCGGACTAAGTGCTGTTGTCGCTTATGATGCGAGTGCGCCGGACACAGGCGTCTCCTGGCCGTTTGTTTGGTATCTACGCGACTTTACCGCTCTTCGTTCCTTCGACCAGCCGACGCGTTCCCTGCGCGATGCGGTGGCGGTGATCGTTGACCAAAAGAATTTTGATAAGATCACGGCTGCGCTTGGAGATGACTTCTATCAATTCGATTACATCCGCATGTGGTGGCCAAATCAGGATTATTTCAATCTCGATAAAACCCGTGTATTGAATGCCATCTCTAATCCTCAGATCCGTGAAGGCATCTTTGATATCTGGTTTGACCGTGACTACACAAAGTACGCCCAGGCGATTGGAAGCACCTCCATGACGCTGACGACCTGGCAACCTGCGGACCAGATGAGACTGTATATCCGCAAGGATGTCGCCTCGAAAATTTGGAACTACGGCGTTGGACCTTCAGAAGCACCGGCGGCTGTGGATCCCTATCAGGCTGGCACGGTGATGTTATCCGCCGACCCCATCTTCGGCGCAGACCGTTATCCTCCGCTCGGGCTTAACGCACCGCGCGCCATTGCTACCGGACAGGATGGCGACATTTATGTTGCAGACTCACGCAATCATCGCATCCTGCATATTGGTGCCGACGGGAGTCTGTTGAATGAATGGGGCACGTTCGCCGATCAACAGGGCGGAAATGCTCCGATTGGGACCTTTAATGAACCCTGGGGCGTGGCGGTCGGACCGGATGGTTCCGTCTACGTTTCTGACACCTGGAACCATCGCGTTCAAAAGTTTACAAAAGATGGCAAGCCCGTTAAGATGTGGGGACAGTATGGCCAGCCCTCGCCGGATATTCCGGAGTCAAAGAGTTTCTTCTGGGGGCCGCGCGGCATTGCCGTTAACTCCAAGGGAGAAGTCTTCATTGCCGATACCGGGAACAAGCGTATTGTTGTCTTTGATTCAGACGGAAAATACATCACTGATTTTGGAACTGCGGGTTTGGACCCGGGTCAGTTCGATGAACCCGTCGGTGTGGCAGTTGCTGAGGACGGAACGGTCTACGTCACAGACACGTGGAATCAGCGGATTCAGTCCTTTATCCCTAACCAGGACGGAACACTCTATACTCCGCTGCAGCAATGGGATGTCAACGCCTGGTTCGGCCAATCATTAGATAACAAACCTTTCATCGCGGTGAGCAAAGACAAACATGTCTTCATCACCGACCCGGAAGGATATCGGATCATTGAGTTCACCGACACTGGAGAGTTTGTGCGGACCTGGGGCGATTTCGGGTCGGGGCCAAGTGAGATTGGGCTGGCCGCAGGCGTCACGGTCGACCCGGCCGGATTCGTCTGGGTGACAGATGCGGGTAATAATCGCATATTGAGGTATACGTTACCAACACCGTAAACAAAAGCATAACAAGCTCATTCGCTGCGAATGAGCTTGTTTTTTATTTTAGAAACACATCAAAACCAAGCGGGGTCTTTAAAAATTCACAGTGAGGTAACAACTCGTCCACGTGGAAGAGCCAGTGAAGTGTGTTGAACGCCGTGTAGCGTATATTTGTTAATCGGAATATAATAGGCAAAATCGGGATTTAAATTACAGAAGGAGGATAATATGGCAAAGCAGGAAAATGTTCCCGGCAAAGTTCAAAATCAAGGCAGCGGCAAATTCAAGATTGATAAAGGCGACCAACCTAACGAAGTTGACGTTGACCTTGA
>DATFQC010000369.1:0-2220 GCA_035264425.1 Anaerolineales bacterium | reverse complement strand
CGCCTGACAGATAACCTGGCTCCTAATGGTGTCCCGTCCTTGTTGCAGCCATAGATCGTTACCCTAATTTGCCGAAGAAAAAGAAAGCCCGATGGATCAAAGTCCACGAGGCTTTTTGTTATCTATATCATGTGATCTCAGCGAATAGGAATATCCAACCCAAAACAAACTCTGCGGTTTGGTCAATTGTATACCTACTGTGACTTGATCTTGTTGACGGGCACCATATCCAGCTTTCCCCTCTGTTCAAAACACAAACCAGCCACAAACTCCTCTACGTTCTGGGAATGCTGACTGGCTTTGTTAAATTTTGGTACCCCTGCACGGACTCGAACCGTGCTCTTCGGCTCCGGAGGCCGACGCTCTGTCCACTGAGCTACAGGGGCGGGCGAAGAAATTTTATCATAGAGTACGGTTGCCCTACAAAATATTGATCTATGCTCTTGCTCGTGGAGCGAGCTGGATCAATTCCGTGCGCAACTTCTCTATGATCCTGGTATTTCCACTTTCATCCCCCAGCCTGGCAAGCTGTTCTTTCTTGTGGGCGAGCTCCCCGCAGACTTGATAAAAGCGTGCGGTCGACCGGAACGTTCCCGATGTCAACGCAGAAAGATGGGCGTTGGTCTGAAAAAAGGAAGTGGCACTGTTGTATTGCTTTTGCGAGATCAAACCATTGGTAACTTCCTCACGCAAGTTCCGCTTAAGGATATTACGCTCATAGACAACCATCCAGATAATAAAAAGAAGCATAACGATGTACCCCACATAATCGATAAAGGTGCCTGCGACAAATCCTCCGACACCCCCGACTAGTCCGCTAAACGTATTATGGAAGGCGTGCGCCGTCACCGCGACCGCGTATCCTGTTGGTACCGCGATGATTTTCGCCAGCTTGTTGCGGGTCAGGCGCGCAATCGCCAGTCCAATCCCCGTAAATGAGGTGAAGAACGGATGCATCCATCCCACGAGCATCACCCGGATGACAACCAGCGTCCACAAGCCTTCCCAGCCACTCTCCAGATAACCGTTCCTATAAATATAGAGAGTATTTTCAACGGCAGCAAAGCCCATAGCCGCAATGGCCGCGTACACAATTCCATCAAGAACAGAGTCGAATTCATTCCGGAACATCAGGAAAACAATCAGAACGGCCAGCCCCTTCAATCCTTCCTCGATGATCGGAGCAATGATCGAGGCCGTCCCAAACTCTGTTACGCCTTCTGAACCGGTCAATACATAGATGCCGATGCCAAACGCTGTATTCAGAATAAAGGCACCCCCCGCGGCGATCACCGCACCCCAAACGAAGGCCGCCCCCAGCAAAAGCTTCGGTTCCTTTTCGTAGCGATCCAGCCAGTTAACAAATGCCGCGAACATGAACATGGGCACAAACCCAAAGAATAATGAAGTAAATAAAGCCACATTTCCTCCTGGTTACGATTGAAAAACTAAACGAGTTCTTTCGATGCGGGTTCCTTCAAAGGCGATTCCCAATACATCCAGCACTTCCTCAGGGCGTCCGGTGGCACCCTCACGGGCAGTGAGTTTCATGAATACCCTCACCCCATCCCCTTCAAGGGAGGGGAGTGCAAGGGTGAGGGTTAGTTCTTCAATTAATGGACGTAGATCGTACATTTTACCGCGCCGTTCGCGCAGGATGGATTTTGATTCCATAACGGAATCAACCTTCTGCCTCAGCTCTGATTCGTCAACAGCTTCCGTTAAAGAGACTTCATATTCCGCCGAAAGGACTTGAGTCTGTAAGGCGGGTGCGCGCTCATCCACTTGTTCTACGTCCACCACCTGGAGTCCCGCAGGCAGCGTGGAGTTCAAGCGTGTAGGCAAACTTTCCAGTGGGATATCCTGCTCGAGCCGCATGTCCAGCACTTCACAGCGCGAAGAAAAACCGAGAGGCAGCGCGGCCGCCATGTTCATCTTCGGCTGAGGATGAAAGCCCTGTGAATAGGCGAGTGGCAGCTCGGCGCGGCGTGCCGCACGTTCCCATAGCCTGTGCAGGTCAAGATGACCTGTATAACGCAAGGCGCCCTGCTTTACAAATGTGATCCGGATGCGCATGACGCTCGACTATATGTAGTATTTATTGGCTTTTAGCCAGTGTTTGATCTCAAGAATATGTTCGCGGTAATGCTGGTAGGTGTTGTGCGCCAGGCGCTCATACAGGCCATGGCGGGTCAGCATCTCTTCCGAAAGTTTTTCAAA
>DATFQC010000368.1:0-3639 GCA_035264425.1 Anaerolineales bacterium | reverse complement strand
CCTGATCTGTCAATTCAAAATGAACTCACAGGTCAAGAAAGTACTTCGTCCAGCGTAACAGTCCCACTCAAGCCGAAATCTACTCGCCGTAAAAAAACGGATGCATACGTTAACACTGGTTCCTCTACACCTGCCTCCGTTGACTCACCCACGAAGCGACGCGGACGTAAAAAGACTGTCCCTGAAAGTGCCTCTGAACCAATCCTTCAATCATTTGAAGAATTGGTGCCTTTCATTGAAACTGATCCTCAATCTGAGAGTGCTAAAAAGCAGGTTTTTCCCGTCGGATCAGTTTTGGAGTCTGAGCCGGTTATTGAAGAAGTAGTTGAAAAACAACAGGATGAGATATCATCAACTGATGTCAGTGACACGGCTTCGCCGGTATGGCGGCGGACATGGCTGAACTGGTTGGGATCCGTTTTATCCGCGCGGAAGAGACGACGCACTGTTATTCCCAACGAAACATCCATTGTTGAAAACGAACCGATTCTTGCAGCCTCAGAACTACAGTTCGAAGAAAAGGCACAAAATCTTTCGCAGGGAAATTCGCTTGAAATTCTTAAAAACATTGGCAGGGATCTCCGCGAACGACGCGAATTATTGAGTCTGCACTTTGATGAAGTAGAACGGAATACTCATGTCAAGGCGCATTATCTTGATGCACTGGAACGTGGCGCGCTGGACGACCTGCCATCCACAGTTCAAACGCGTGGCATGTTATCGAACTATGCGACTTTCCTTGACTTGGACGTGGATGCATTGCTCCTACGATTTGCCGATGCACTTCAGGCTAGGCATCGCGAGCGGAATCCGCAAAAGCCAGCGCGCAAACCGGGTCAACCCATTATCGCTACTATGCCTCCCATGCGCAGCTTTATTGCGGGCGACATGGTTTTCGGTGTGAGCATGGCGATATTATTGGTGGGGTTTGCAATTTGGGGTGTTAGCCGTGTGATGAGTATCCAGAGTCAGCGGGATGTGAAACCAACCGCGCCATCCATTTCTGATGTTCTATTGGCTTCGCCTAATCCGTCTTTATTTACAGTGACGCCTACGTTTCTGCCGGTCGAATCCTTCCCAGGTGAGGCGACCGTAACGGTGGAGATCCCTACGCAAAACATCAATGCCCAAGTGCAGCTCAATCTGGTTGCAGTGGAGCGGACCTACATGCGCGTGATCGTGGATGGAGAAGTTTCTTTTGAAGGACGCGTGGTCCCTGGGAACGCGTATCCGTTTGAAGCAGAGAATCAGGTCGAAGTCCTGGTAGGGAGCGGCGCGGCCATCCGGATTGTTTATAATGGACGTGACCTGGGTCTGATGGGAACCTTTGGGCAGGTTGTGAATAATATTTATCTGGGTACGGAGATCATCACACCAACAGCCTTGGCAACTGCCACCGCAACCATCACAGTTACTCCTACAAAGACTGCTCCGCCAACGGCGACATCGAGATTTACCTCCACGCCTGCTGCTTCGACTACACCTGTGCCATAATAAGAGTAGGGCGCCGATGCGGCGCTCAAAGCAAGTCTAATTCAAGGAAAATTTATTCGTGTCAAAAAATACATTTCATCTTGTTTCTCTGGGCTGCGCCAAAAATACTGTTGACTCAGACTCAATGGCGCAGCTTCTCATCCGCGATGGTTATCGCGCGGTGGAAGATCCTTCACGTGCCAATGTGTTGATCGTAAATACCTGTGGATTTATCGGGCCTGCCAAAGAGGAATCGATCAGCGTGCTGCGAGAATTGGCGCAAGGCAAACGCAATAACCAAATCCTGATCGCGGCAGGATGCCTGACTCAGCGCTATGGTTCGGAAGTGGCTGTGAAAGTTCCCGGCATCGACGGTGTACTTGGCACGCGTCGTTGGATGGATATTGTGCAGGTGGTGCGCCAGCTTCGCAAGGGTCCGCACCCTGAGCCACTATATCACTTACCCGATGAAGCGAAAACAGTGGGTACGGATGAACACAATGCGTTGCGCGTTTCTGTTGCAGGTGCAAGTGCGTATCTCAAAATTGCGGATGGATGCCGCCGTCCGTGCGCATTTTGTGCCATTCCCCTTATCAAGGGAACCGCTGTTTCCCGCCCGTTGAATGTGATCGTGGATGAAGCGCGTCGCTTACGCGACTCGGGTGTGCGCGAGTTGATTTTGATCGCGCAGGATACAACAGATTATGGGCATGACCTCGGCATCAAAGATGGATTGGCAGTATTGTTGGAGCAGCTCACTGATTCAGTCCCGGATATGGACTGGATCCGCGTAATGTACGCCTATCCCGGTTATGTTACAGACCACTTGATCGAGGTGATGGCGACTCGTAAGCAGGTATTGCCTTATCTGGATATGCCTCTTCAACACGCGCATCCCAAGACGTTGTATCGGATGCGCCGTCCCTCTAACATCGACTGGGTGCATCGTACGCTTGGAAAGATGCGTTCAGCAATTCCCAATCTCGCCATCCGCACAACGTTCATTGTTGGTTATCCGGGCGAAACAGAAGAAGAATATCAGGCCCTGGTGGATTTTGTACAGGAGATCCGCTTCGACCGCGTGGGTACCTTCCAATTCTCATTTGAACCCGGAACAACGAGCGAACCCCTCGGTGATCCCATCCCCGCGGAAGTAAAGCAGGCGCGTTACGAGCGTTTGATGGAGTTGCAGCAGGGTATTTCCATGCAAGTTAATCAATCCTATGTGGGTAAGACGCTGGATGTTTTGGTCGAAGGCCGCGACAAAGGGATTGCGATTGGTCGTTCGTATCGTGACGCACCTGAAATCGACGGTATGGTCTTCATTGAAGGGAGCGCGCAGATTGGGGATATCGTCCCCGTGAAGATCACCGGCGCAATGGCTTATGATCTCACAGGTGTGCCGATGACACAATCGATTCCATTACAAGTTGTTGGTGGGTGAAAACACTGTTGTATATTTTCTTAACAGCAAGTTACAAAAATGAAGACTCCAAACCATCGCTTTTGCTGTACACTTGAATCATCTTGATTTAGTGAGGCAAATGTGAAAAGATTTTTATATGTCTTTTGTTTAACAGCTTTGATGGTGAGTGTTCTCACCGGAGCTGCACCGACACCGAATACAACATTTACACTGCTGCAAGGGCTACCCTTAACTATGAGTATTGGAGAAACTGAAACAGTCATCGTCCACGTGGATAGTGACCAACAGTTCCTCTCTGCTATGGCCTTACCCTCCTTCCAATTTCCGGGCAAGGGAGTGGTCGCCGTGCAGGGAGCGGATCGCGCGGGGCGCGGCACATCTGCAACACTCGCAATAACGTTCCAGGCAAAAGGTTCGACAGCAGCCATGCCGGGTGGTGTTGCTCCTGTCCATATGGTGGTGGGAGTGCGTTATGCAGGGGGATATGTGGCGGTCCAGGATTATGTTTTTAATGTGGCTGTGCCATAGACAAGTATCAGGCTGAAGAGTATTTGTTAGACGGAAACAGCCCATCTCTGCGAGAGAGCGGGCTGTTTTTATTAGAATAGGTTAGAGTCCAACGACTCCTATCGTTGGAATTATGATGCGCGGGCAAATGCAGTTGCAAGCAGGATTAGGGCAGATAATCCAAAGTTCATTCTAAGGAGCAGGATTTCGCGGCGTCGCAACACATCTAATTC
>DATFQC010000367.1:0-3397 GCA_035264425.1 Anaerolineales bacterium | reverse complement strand
CGCGCGAGGCCATTTTTGGCACAAACGGTGGCACACAAAAAATGAAACATGGTGCAGTAGTGATCGCGGCGATTACCTCCTGCACAAATACATCCAACCCTTCTGTGCTGATCGCCGCAGGCCTGGTTGCCAAGAAAGCGCTTGAAAAAGGACTCAGTGTCAAGCCTTATGTCAAAACATCGCTTGCCCCCGGCTCTCGTGTAGTGACAGAATACTTGAACCAAGCTGGTTTACTTGATCCGCTTGCCAAACTTGGATTCAACGTCATTGCCTATGGTTGCACCACCTGCATCGGGAACTCTGGTCCTTTACCGGGCGAAGTTGCAAAAGCAGTTACCGGTTCTGATCTGGTGGCGGCGGCGGTCATTTCAGGGAACCGCAATTTTGAGGGCCGCGTCCATCCCCTGGTGAAAGCGAACTATCTTGCTTCGCCTCCGCTCGTTGTTGCTTATGCTCTGGCTGGCACCGTTGACATTGACTTGAACAATGAATCTCTTGGTATCGGTTCAGATGGTCAACCTGTTTATCTCAAGGATTTGTGGCCTAGCCAACAGGAGATCAATGAATCGATTGCCTCCAGCGTCCGGGCGCAGATGTTCAAAGAAAAGTACGCGGATGTATTCAGCGGCTCCGAGATGTGGAAAGAGATCAAGGTCAAGGAAGGCGACCTGTTCGAGTGGAGTGATGATTCCACTTATATTCATCATCCGCCTTATTTCCAGACTCTAACGCTGGATGTTCCTTCGATCAAAGATATCCAAGGTGCGCGTGTTCTGGGCATTTTCGGTGACTCCATCACCACAGATCACATTTCGCCGGCTGGTAACATCGCCACAGATTCTCCGGCAGGAAAATTCCTCCAGGAACGCGGCGTGCAGCCAAAGGATTTCAATCAGTATGGGGCACGTCGTGGCAATGACCTCGTGATGGCGCGCGGCACCTTTGCGAATATCCGAATAAAGAATTTGTTGGTTGCGCCTAAAGAGGGGAACTGGACAAAGCATCAGCCCTCCGGCGAGGTGATGCCGTTTTTCGATGCGGCGGTCAAATATCAGACCGAAGGTGTGCCGACCATCGTCCTGGCGGGTAAGGAGTATGGCACAGGTTCCAGCCGCGATTGGGCCGCGAAAGGTCCGATGCTGCAGGGCGTCAAGGCAGTGATAGCCGAATCATTGGAGCGTATTCACCGCTCCAACCTGGTGGGAATGGGAATCCTGCCCCTGAAGTTCATGGAAGGACAAAATGTCGAATCACTGGGCCTTACGGGTGAGGAAGTTTTCGATATCGAAGGCTTAAACGATGTGAGCCCTAAAGCTGTCGTGACGGTAAGCGCCAAGAAAACGGATGGCTCGGTGGTTGAGTTCAAGGCGATTGTGTTGTTAAATACTGATGTGGAAGTAAACTACTATCGCAATGGAGGTATCCTCCATACGGTGTTGAGGAATTTGGTCAAGTAGCATATTACCAACCCGATAATTGTTACTCACCTTGAATTAACTCAGGGTGAGTTTCATTTTAAGAATTAATTTTACAAATCTGTTAAGTTAAACCGTACCATAGTCCTATTCCCACTCCTTACTATCCATACCATATAATGTATGGAGTTAAAGCAGAGTAACCTTATATTTTGCAGAAACTGAATATTCAACACAACCAAATGGGTGGGATAAAGTCATAAGGTTGTTTGCTCACCATGATTTCGCTGTTGCCAAATAATTCAGTAAACCATCCGGTCACAAATAGTTTATATATTTGACAAGGAAACCACAATGAAGAAAAGAATTTACCAAATTATCGTATTAATTGTATCTTTAGCGGTAGCATTAGAGGGACATCATAAAGTCGAAGCTGCCCCTCAATCTGTGCCAACCAGGCCAAGAGTTTATGCTTATTATTACTTATGGTGGAGCCGAAGACATTGGCAGGATCAACTGGGTTCAGCGTATCCAATGACTGTTTCTCCGCTTCCCCTTCCGGCATCAACGGATACCAATGGTTGTGCCGCGGCCTCAAGGTATGCCGGGAATCATCTTATTGATGTCCCCGCCCAACTCTATGGTCAAGATGATCCAGGTGTAATCGAAAGAGATATTCGATCAGCGAAAAGTGCAGGGCTTACCGGCTTCTGGCTCAATTGGAAAGGCAATGGCACACTAACACAAACCCTTACCAGCAATACATATACTCCAAGGCTTGCCGAAGCCTTTTCTGCATCCAATCGTGTCGGGGGATTCATGAATTGGGTGAGTTATGAAACGTACTCCATGCCTTCTGCAGATTTCATCATCAACGATTTGAATTATTTGTATGCCCAGTTTGGATCCAGTCCAGCTTGGGAAAAAATTGATGGACAGCCAGTAGTTACTTTTACTGGTTCACGAAAATATAGCACTGCTGACCTGACCGCGATTAGTGCTGCGGTTCGTGATAAATTTTATTTTGTTGGTGACGAATCACAATCAAGCCTGACTGACGCTCGTCTGGCATTATTTGATGGTATGACCTATTACTGGTCCAGCCAAGATCCATATGGGAATCCCGCGTCATTCAATCAAATTAAGGCAATAGGAGACAAGATTCACGCTGCAGGAAAGCGTTGGTTCGCTCCTTTTGCCCCGGGTTTTGATTCTGTTCTTCTTTCAGGCGGATCAACTTGCGTTCCGCGTCGAAATGGTGATACTATGCGAGCGCTATGGAAAGGCAATTCAGCATCCAACCCGGATGGGTGGGGGTTGATCAGTTGGAATGAAATCGGAGAGAACAGCCATGTCCAACCTATGCAAAAATGGGGAAGCACATATCTTAATGTTCTATCAGAATTAATTAACTATGATTCGAGTCAGTCCACTGTTTTTCAAGATGTGCCAAATTCACACGTCTACTGGCATGAAATAGAAACGATATATGTACACGGTATAACAGCTGGCTGTTCGATTTCGCCACGCCTATTCTGTCCTTCAACTTATCTTGATCGTGCCCAAATCGCTGTTTTTAATTTGAAAGCGAACTTTGGTTCTGGTTATTCACCTCCTTCCCTTCAGCACCTATTCGCAGACGATTGGTCTCGGGCTCCTTATTTTGAAGCATGGGCTGAAAGTATGTACAACACTGGCTTATCGGCAGGGTGCTCTAATAATCCAGTTCTCCTCTACTGTCCGTGGCAGTTAGCTACTCGTGAACAAGCCGCGATTTTTGGTCTAAGGATGAAATATGGGACTTCCTATTCTCCACCGCGCGCCACCGGAACGATTTTTGTGGACATCCCTAACGTGAATTATTGGTCCGCGGGTTGGGTCGAGAAGGCCTATGCTGATGGTCTCATGCCCAACTGTGGTATAGATCCTAGCAGCGGCAAACCACTTTTTTGTCCAGGTATCTTGGTGGACCGTGGTTTAGC
>DATFQC010000366.1:0-8587 GCA_035264425.1 Anaerolineales bacterium | reverse complement strand
AACGGCCTCCAGGTGCCGTGGCGGCGCGGGATGGTCGAACGCTTCTTTCAAGCGGATGATGAGCTGTTTGCTGTGTTATCAACAGGTCAACTCCTTGGTGCTTCTCTTTCTACGCTCGAATGGAAGCGTATCCTGCCAAGCATCAATGATGTGAACGCAATTACAAAAATGAATTAACAAGGAGGAAATTATTATGCGCGTCGCTATTATTTCTGACATGCATGGGAATGATTTCGCTTTTGAAGCGGTCGAAGCCGATATTCAAAATCAGAAGATCGCTCAAATCGTCTGTCTTGGTGATGCTGTTCAAGGCGGACCGCAACCAGCTGAGGTGGTTCGACGTTTGCGCAAATTGAATTGTCCTGTGGTGATGGGGAATGCTGATGCATGGTTGATCACTGGCGAAGAAACTGCAGATGAAGGGATTCCGCCGGAGCGTCTCAAAAAGATGGGTGACGTTCGAACCTGGTCCCTGTCGAAACTCACCGAAGAGGATCGTGCCTTTATCTCAAGCTTTCAACCAACGGTTACGCTTCATCTTGAAAATGACATTGATTTATTGTGCTTTCACGGCTCCCCCACCTCATTCGATGATGTGATCCTGCCCGCCGCGCCCGAGGACGAATTTCAAAAATTTCTCGGCACTTACACAGGTCATATTTTGACCGGTGGCCACACGCATGCCCAGCAAATCCGCCGGATCGGTGAGCTTTTCTTCTTCAATCCGGGCAGTGTTGGCTTTGCATACAGTCATAACCAACCGGAGAATGATTTCCATGCCGACCCCTGGGCGGAATATGCAATCTTGACGGCTGGGAACGGTCAGACCAGCCTTGAGTTTCGCCGTATCCCGTTCGACGAACAGGAATTAATCCATATCTATCGAAAAAGCGGGCGACCGTTTGCTGAGGAAGCTATCGCACAATATCAACGATCGTCCTAAGAATCAAAAGAGCCCCGCGAAATCGCGGGGCTCCTGTTCGTCTATGACTAGTTGCTCATTGTGACGTTGGTCGCCTGGGGTCCCTTGGGACCTTGCTCAACAGTGAATTCGACTTTCTGTCCTTCTTGCAGATTACGGAAACCTGCGCCTTGAATGGCGGAGAAGTGGACGAAAACGTCCTTTCCACCTTCGCGCTCGATAAAGCCGAAACCCTTGTCACCATTGAACCACTTGACGGTACCAGTTATACGGTCAGACATTGTATTTGCCTCCTTTGGCAATTTGAAAAATATTAAGGTGTTCTGTTTAGTTCCATCGGAGGGTAAAACAAAAGCAACCCACGTATCTAACCGTGAGCTGCTGGTATTTGTACTTCCAACACGAACTTACTGTTATCCTACAGCGCTAATAATAACATACTAACAGGGATAAGTCAATCAGTATTCATGAGCAATCTCTAAAGCTACATAGGCAACAAAGGAACAATACTCTTGGTGCTATAATCTCTTTCACTTATGAACTTCCTGATCACTGGAGCCGCGGGATTCCTCGGCTCTTCGCTTGCCAACCAATTGGCCCGTGAGGGACACCAAATCCGCGGGCTGGACGATCTTTCCACAGGCGACCCTCAGGCGCTCGGACCCGATGTGCATTTCACGCGCGGAGATATGAGTGACCGTCCCAAGCTGTGGACGCTGCTTCAGGAAGTGGATGTCGTCTATCATCTCGCGGCGCGCGTCTCGGTGCCTGAATCGATTTTGTACCCGCGCGATTACAACAATGTCAACGTTGGTGGGACAGTGGCGCTTATGGAAGCCATGCGCGATGTTGGTGTGAGGCGCGTGGTACTGGCTTCCTCCGGCGCGGTGTATGGTGATCTTGCCGAACAACCATTGCGTGAATCAGTTACACCTAATCCGAGTTCACCCTATGCGGTTTCGAAACTTGCCGCGGAATATTACGTGCGCACGATTGGGGGACTTTGGGGCATCGAAACGGTCAGCTTACGGATCTTCAACGCCTATGGACCGGGTCAGCATCTGCCAGCCTCGCATCCGCCTGTAGTGCCGCATTATTTGAAACAGGCCCAACGCGGTGGGACACTGGTTGCCCACGGAGATGGAAGCCAGACGCGCGATTATGTCTATGTGGACGATGTGGTCAGCGCGCTGGTCGCGGCAGCTACCGCGCCAAACATAAATGGAACAATGATTAACGTCGGCTCAGGGAAAGAGACAAGCATTCGTGAACTCATCAGGTGTGTACAGGATGTCACTGGCAGCAGTGCGGAAGTGATTTACAGCTCGAAGACGTCGGTCGGTGTCTCCCGTCTCTGCGCGGACCTGACGCTTGCCAAAGAGAAATTGAACTATCGGCCCTCCATTGAGCTCGCGGATGGCCTGCGATTGACACTTCGACGCGATCCAAGGTTTAAATAAACCGCCATCATTCCTTGGCTGCCACATTACATGGCCTCCAATGATTAAGAGTTCTATGCTTCTTACCCGAGATTTTTATAATCGCCCAACCTTACAGGTAGCAAGAAATTTGATCGGTACACGTCTCGTCCGTATTCTTGAGGGAAAAAAACTGGTTGGCTTGATCGCCGAAACCGAAGCTTATATCAGCGGAAAGGATTTGGCCTGTCACGCCAAGGCTGGCATCACTCCACGCACGGCTGTCATGTTTGGGGAGGCGGGACACGCGTATGTCTATTTCACATACGGCAATCACTGGATGCTGAATGTTGTCACTGAGCGCGAAGGATTCCCTGCCGCGGTTTTGATCCGTGCGATACAGCCAATCCAAGGAGTGGATGTGATGCTGGAGCGACGAAACGGTCGCGATACGTTTGGCCCCGGCAAACTTTGTCAGGCAATGGGGATCACCAAAATTGAAAATGGAGTTGATTTAACAAAAAGGACTGGCAGCCTATGGATCGAAGCGGGCATCAAGATCCCTAATTCCCTCGTGACGAAAGGCCCGCGTGTGGGTTTAAATAATACGCCAGAACCATGGCTGTCGAAGCCATGGAGGTTTTTAGTCAAAGGCTGGACGATTCCGACGAGGAAGCTTAGCGGCTCCTCGCATACATAAGCTGGCAGGCAGCGCCAGGGATGACATAAGGAGAAAAGATGGGTTTACTTGAAGGCAAGAATGCACTGATTTTTGGCTTGGCAAATGACAAGTCGATCGCATGGGGCATCACGCAGGCATTTCACCGCGAAGGTGCCAATATTGGAATCAGTTACGCAGGTGAAATGCTCGAACGACGCGTCAAACCTCTGGCTGAAAAAGTGGGCTGTCAATGGGTCGAACAATGTGATGTTGCCAAGGATGAGGAAATTAACGCTACCGCAGCAAAAGCTGCGCAGCATTTTGGCAAGATCGATGTGCTCGTTCATTCGATCGCATTTGCAGGACGGGATGAATTAAGCAAGCCCTATTATCAAACTAGCCGTGAGGGATTCAAGAACGCGTTGGATATATCTGTGTTCTCATTTGTTGCATTGACGAATGCGTTCCATTCCATTTTGAATCCGGGCGCCTCGGTCATGTGTCTCACGTATTACGGGTCTGTAAAAGTCGCGCCACACTACAATGTGATGGGCGTTGCGAAAGCTGCCCTGGAATCATCGACACGTTATCTTGCCTATGATCTGGGGCCGGAAAAAATCCGAGTGAACGCCATCTCTGCTGGACCCATCCGCACCTTGGCGGCCGCGGGCGTGGGTGGCTTCCGTGATATGTACAAGCATTTCGCCGATGCTGCGCCTCTGCGCGAGAACGTAACGATTGAAGATGTGGGCAACGCGGCCGTCTTCCTGGCTTCTGGTCTCTCAGCGCGTATTACAGGTGAAATTCTGTATGTTGACTCGGGGTTCAATACCATGGGGGTTCAGATTACTGCCAAAGAAGAGAAGAGCGAAGCATAGTGATGGCTTTTCAGTGATCAGTCGGGCGGCACGCTGTGCGGTGCCGCCCTTTTTGTTTTAACGGTAAAATACTCTCCATATGTTTAGGCGTAATACTACCCCTACCGAAACCCAACAACCGGTGCAAGCCGTCGAAAGAATTACCTCGGTGCTTGGATCGGGTGTCATCTGGCATGGCTCCATTAACGGCTCAGGTGGCGTCCGAATCGAAGGCGCGTTTGAGGGTGAGATTGCTTTGCGCGGCATGCTGGTCATCGGCGAGACGGGACGCGTTACCTGTCAGAACGTACGCGCTAATACGGTCATTGTAGCGGGCGCGGTGCGGGGAAATATCACTACCCAGAAGCTGGAGATCCGCGGCTCCGGGCGCGTTTGGGGAGATGTGGTGACCACCGCGTTCGTGACGGAGGAAGGCGCGTTCCTGCGCGGTCAAATTCGGATGGAGGAAACGGTCGAGCTGGACCTCGAACCTGCTCCCGAAACGACACCCTCTGAGGCGGCTCAAGCCGAATCCATCGCCTCGACACCCATGGTTATACCTGAGCAGCTATCAGATGGCACAACCCGAAAAGTCGCAAGAAAAAAAAGAGAATAAGGAATATACCCCTCTCCTGTGGAGAGGGGTAATCATATAGTATGAAATACCGCGACCTCAACATTCAGACTCAGCGTGACGCTCCCAATAACGCGCGGACGGAGGGATTCTCCTTCCTCGTCCGTGCGGGATATTTGACACGCGAGAATGTCCCAACTCAACTCGGAGAAGCTACACTTCACCACTTGCGTGATCTATCCAGCGAGCCAGCTTTCCTTTCTCAGCTCTCGTTGCCGACCGTTGGCAATGACGAGGAAATCTTCTTCCCTATTACATCCGGCCCAATTAACGTTGCACATTGTCCAAACTGTAACTATACGGACCGGCTCGAATTTGCGCGCTGTGCAAATATTCCGTTGCCAAAAGAAGATGAGCTTCCACTGGAAAAAGTATTGACGCCTGATTGTCACACCATCGAAGCATTGGCAAATTTTCTGGGTGTCCCAAAAGAGAAGACCGCCAAAGCGTTGATGTACACGCGCGTTTACGACAATCAATTCATATTCGTCGTCATACGCGGGGATATGCAACTCAGTGAAGCCAAATTGAAGCAGCACGTTGGCGATATCCGCCCTGCGACCGCCGAGGAGATCGAAGGGTCCGGTGCGGCGGCAGGCTATGCGTCACCTATTCGGTTAAAAGATGCAATCATCGTTGTCGATGATTTAATTCCACTGTCACAAAATCTTGTCGCTGGCGCAAACGAAGCAGAGTATCACTATAAGAACTCAAACTATGGACGCGACTATTCAGCCGAGATTGTTCAAGACTTAATCCAAGCCAAGGCAGGCGACGCTTGCATAAATTGTGGAAATCCACTTTCGATCCTACCAGCAATAAGTTTGGTTACCCGCAAAATTTACGATATTCAAAATATCCTGCTCGCGTTGGCTGAGACTCATCATGACAGCAAAGGTTTGACTCTTCCCCATTCCGCCGCGCCATTCGAGGTGTATCTAATGCAAATCCCCGGCAAGGAAATGGACACTCGCGCAAAAGCCGAAGAGCTTTATAACAATTTGCAGAATGCGCGGGTTTCCGTTTTATTTGACGACCGCGAGGAACGTGCAGGTGTCAAATTCAACGACGCGGATTTACTCGGTTTTCCAATTCGAGTAACTGTCGGGGAAAAAGGTCTCAAAGAGGGAATGGTAGAATTAAAACCGCGCAAGGAAAAAGAAAATCAACTTGTGCCACTTGACAAAATCATTGAGAAAACAAAATCATTTTTGAAATAAAATGTAAGGGTAATTCTCATTTACATACTCTGTGCAAAGAGTAGCCCCTACAAACCTCGAATGATCAACACAAAAGTCGGACATTTTCCTCCTGCCAAGCAACTTGGAATGATCCTGCATGGACTCATTATCATTGCTCTTGCAGGCGCTTCCATTTGGGGATTTGCAAATCTCACGAACGCGCAGGTGGGACCCATGTTTGTCTCCTATTTATTGACTGGTCTGCTTGCCTTTGCACCCATTCCCTTCCTTGGTTATCGCGCCTATGCCCTCTTCAAAGCAGATTATTACATCGACCGCGACAGTCTTGCCATCCTTTGGGGACTGCGCGTCGAAGACATTCCGCTGACGGATATCGAGTGGGTCCGCCCTGCTACTGACCTCACTCATCCATTATCGCTGCCGCGCTTTCGAATACCAGGGGCAGTATTGGGCACTCGGCGCCATCCTGACCTGGGAGCAGTGGAGTTCATCGCCTCGAGCGCGAGGAACTTGATCCTGATCGCCACCTCCAAACATGTCTTTGCGATCTCGCCCAGGGACGCGGCTTCCCTCGTCCGCACATTTGCTCGGGCTACCGAATTGGGTAGCCTTTCTCCTGCCGAACCAAAATCGGTGTATCCATCTTTCGTCATTACACAGGCATGGGAAAGTCCCTTGGCGCGCTTTTTATGGATGACCGGCATCCTTCTTAATCTGGGTCTCGTTGCCTGGGTTGGACTCCTCATCCCTTCCGTTTCACAGGTTCCATTTGGGTTCAATCCGTTTGGTGTTGCCAACGTGACAGCACCTTCTGTACGTTTGATTCTATTGCCTCTCATTAGCGCGTTGATGTTCGTCACAGGGCTCTTTACAGGTTTATATTTGTATCGCTGGGAGAGGGAGCGACCGCTGGCGTTTATCATCTGGCTTTCAAGCACGCTGTGTGCGGTGTTGTTCCTCATGGCTGTTCTTTTTCTGGTCAGTACACCCGTCTAAATGCAGATCTTATACGGCTTTGTCCTCGCTATTATCGTTGCTTACCTGGCTTATCGCGCCCACAGCCTGGACAAAAGCGGAGCAATCGCCGCGGCATTGGTTGGGACGATTATCTTTGGCATGGGCGGGTGGCAATGGGCAATTCTTTTGCTGCTTTTCTTCATCACTTCATCAGGCCTGAGCCGCGCCTTCAAAAAACACAAGCAGGGACTCAATGAAAAGTTTTCAAAGGGCAATGAACGCGATGCAGGTCAGGTTTTTGGAAACGGCGGATTGGCAACACTCTTCGCTGTGCTCCACACGGTGTATCCTGAATCGATCCTCCCCTGGATTGGATTCACCGCGGCGCTGGCTGCGGTCAACGCCGATACATGGGGGACCGAGTTAGGGGTCTTGAATTCTACTTCCCCGCGCATGATCACAGATTTAAAGAAGCGCGTCGAAAAAGGGACGTCCGGCGGGATTTCGTTATGGGGAACCTGCGCGTCGCTGTTGGGTGCGGCTATTATCGCGTTGCCTGCAGCTCTTTTTGCCAATAACTGGTACCTTTTTCCACTGGTTGCTTGTGCCGGGCTGGCTGGTTCACTCTTTGACTCTCTTCTCGGCGCAACGGTCCAAGCTATGTATTACTGCCCTACCGATCAAAAAGAGACCGAGAAACATCCGCTTCACACCTGCGGCACAGAAACCATCCACCTCCGCGGCTGGAAGTGGCTGAATAACGATTGGGTCAATTTTGCATGTGGGGCGTTTGGAGTGGTGATAGCTTTCCTATTCATCTAAGGAGGAATTTTCATGACCTACATTATGGTAGACGTAGAAACAGATGGTCCAATTCCTGCTGATTATTCCATGATTTGTTTTGGGGCTATTATTGTGGATCAAGAACTAAATAAGACTTTTTATGGACAACTAAAGCCCATCAGTGATCAATGGCTTCCCGAAGCACTGGAAATTAGTGGATTTACACGCCAGGAAACTTTGAGTTTTGACGATCCTAAAACAGTCCTAGAACATTTTGAAAATTGGATAGCCGACCATTCAAGGAAGCAGCCCATATTCATTTCTGACAACAATGGATTTGATTGGCAATTCATCAACTATTATTTCCATCACTTTCTTGGAAACAATCCGTTCGGGTATAGCTCGACCAACCTGGGCTCCTTGTATAAAGGTTTGGTGAAAGACACGACTAAAAATTTTAAACATTTACGAAAAACAATTCATTCCCATGATCCCCTCGATGATGTAAGGGGAAATGCCGAAGCATTACTTTATCTAAAGAATGAAATGGGATTAGAAATCAATTTATAACAGCTCAATAACTTCTGGCAACAAAACAGGGACAGCATTTCATCCACTGTCCCTGTTTCAATTACGAATTAGCAGTTCCTAATCCCCTTCACTTTTTGCACTCACTGTCCTTACGGTTTTTCGATTCAGCCACTTCCAAACTGCCCAAAGAATAAGAGCCGGTGGGAGGACAATCGGCAGAATGACCACCCCCAGCCAGATCAGGAAGTCTCCAATCCCTTGATAGACGACGGTAACCGTGCCCTTGGCGTTGCCAAAGGTTTGACCCGGATTCCACGGGATCGGTGTAGCCGTTGGGAAGGCAGTCGGGGTTGGTGTGGGAGTCAGGACAGGCAACTCAGGCTCAAGATTGAGGGTAATGGTCGAGTAGGCAGAGCGGTCGTTGAGATAGTTCATCTGTCCCTTGATCTGCTCGATTTGTCCTTCGATATTTGCCAATTCCTGATTGACGCGCAGGGCCTCATCAATAGTCTTGGTATCCTTTAGGAATTCCTGAATGCGGGCACGCGTGGCTTCAAGATTCGTCAGTTGCGATTGCAAATCCACATATTGTGCGGTGACATCATCACCGGCCGCAGTTTCA
>DATFQC010000365.1:0-11165 GCA_035264425.1 Anaerolineales bacterium | reverse complement strand
CGTGACAGTTTGTTCTTTGTTTCCTGGTTTAGATCGCTCAGAACCAAATGAAATTCATGTGTGTTTGCCAGTTGTCTAAGGCGGATAAAGCTAAATACTGCAGATGAATCCAGGGCGCTGACATGCTGAAAATCAAGAATTAGATAATGGAGCTTTTCACGTTCAGAGTCTTTGATCCGATGATTGATATGATTGACCAAACTCTGTGAGGTTCCAAAAAATATAAACCCATGCAGGCGCAGAATTTGGATACGTTCTCCAAGGCGCGTGATTAGCTGTCGTTGTTCAAATGGACGTTCTGTATGACTTTGATAAGAAGTGCCGGTTAGCACATCCTTGATAATATCAATACGGCTGTAATTCACTACAAACAGTACCACTGCTATCACGATCCCTGTCCCTACCCCTTCAAGAAATCCGAAAGCTCCTACCACAATGAGAATCACCCAGACCAGCATATAGTCAATACGAGGCAATTGGAACCAGGCATCGTACAGCCATTCCATGAGAAAGGACAGACCTACAAAGAATATCAAACCACCCGCGATTAACTTTGGAATAAGCGAAAGCAGGGAGGCACCAAATAACAGCGTTATTCCTGTGACCGATGCGGCCAGTAGCGATACCAGCCGATTGGAAATTCCCATACGGAATGCCAAAGATGAAATACCCAGCATGTGATAACCCACTGAACTGCCACCTAACCCGCTCGCGATGTTGGCAATGCCGGTAGAGATTAGCTCACGGTCCAAATCTACATCCTTTTGAGCGATCAACTCCAGCGCGCTTGCATTCAGCAGCAAGGAGACGAGACTAATGATGGCGACTGCAGCAATGTTGCTGGATTGGCCAACAATTATCTTCCAATCAACTTGCGCAAGGAGTGAGAAGTCCAGCGGCTTCCATAGCGCGCCGTGTGGAAATGGACCAAGCAATAGTCCCATCTGGCGCAACTCATGGGTATCAAATCCACTGATCCACATTGAAATGTAAAAAACCGCGATGGTTCCAACTAGCAAAGCCGGGTAGGCAAGAAAATGATTAAAGCGCCGAGAAGATATCAATACCAGCGTGCCGAAAACAATGCCAGGAATCCACAATAACAAATTTCCGGCCGTAAAAAGAAGATTAAGATTTGCCAGGTCTGGTGTAAACCCAAGCAATACTCCTATCGCTCCTTGTACTAGAAGCAACCCCGTACCAGCAATGAAGCCCCCTACTACCGGATAAGGGACAAAACGAACGAAGCGACTCAACTTAAAACCGCCAATAAATACAAAGAAAAAACCTGCAATGATGGATGTCAAAACTGTCGTAGCAACGACTGTGATAAATTTTGCTTCTATTGGAGCGTCTTTCATGCTCGCTACAATTGCCGCGGCAGTCAATCCCAAAACAGCGGCTGGGCTGTCCTGTGGACCACCCAGCATGCCCGGTACCGAACTGGTCAGCCCCATAATGATTTGCAGAATTAACCCACCAAACAAAACCATCCCAATGCCCGTTGTGGCAAAAGCTCCGAGTTCGCCTGAAAAAATTAGAATCGCAAACGAAATGATGAGCGGAAGAACAATTACCCCATCTACCAAACCGATACTTAGGATGGGAAGCCATTCACGGATAGCTAAGCTATGTCTCATTCTTTAACGCTGGCTCCACGGATTAGCATAATTAAATAAAACCCTCAAAGGTAATATTAGTGACATCCCAGGCAAAGGGGTTCTATAATAGAGAGAAAAAAAGAGTGTTACAATGAAAATGAGAAGAGGACTACCCTCTAGAGAGATAATTTATGGCTTCTGCTGGGGACCGCATCTTACTCGTTGAAAACGACCCTAAAATCAGTGATTTGATCGCCCGTCAAACCCTTATACCGGTGGGTTATTTTGTGGATGTAGTGTTTGATGCTGCTTCCGCGATCAAACAAGCGCTTCTGACTCCTCCTGACTTGATCATTGCAGACTTAAACCTTCCGGGCCTGAGCACAAAAGATTTGCTTGTGGCTCTTGCAGCGCAAGGTGTGAATACTCCTTTAATAGTGATTGCCAATAAAGGACAGGAGCAGGAAATCATTCAAGCATTTCGTCTCGGTGCAGCAGATTATTTGTTGTGGCCGGCCCGGGATGCTGAAGTGCTTTCCGTGGTCGAGCGTTTGCTGGGGCGCGTGCGTGAAGCGCATGACCGCCAACGACTGGATTTGAAATTAAGCGAAGCAAACCGCGAACTTCAGCGCAAGACGCGTGACCTGACGGCCATGATCAACGTTGGCAAGGCAGTCGTTTCAATACCAGACCAACGAATTTTATTTCAGAAAATTGTGGATGGCGCTTTGCAGGTCTCCGATGCAAAGATTGCTTGGTTGCTGATTCGTGAGGATACAAGCAAACAATTTCTCCTGATAGCACAGCACGGTCTGCCTGAAGCTTGGGCGAAGAGAATAAATATGCCTCTGGACGATGGTATTAGCGGACTGGTCGCTCTTTCCGGTGAGACATTATCCATTTCAGGCGAACCGTTAACGAAATTTCGAGTTGCGAACCTGGGAAGGTCTGCCTGTGCCGTACCTATCAAAATTCAAAGGGAGGTAATTGGCATGCTGGTGGTTGTTCGTAAAGATGAGCGCCCCGTTGAAACGATCGAGCAAACGTTACTTGAAGCAATCTCAGATTACGTATCCATTTCCCTCGTAAATGCGCGTTTATTCCGCGCCCTGAATAGCTCAGTCCAGACCTCATCAGAAGGAGAGAAGCGACAGAATGCGCTCCTTGAATCTTTCAGAAATTCTGTTGCAGAGGAATTACAGTCCGCGGCGTATCCAATCGAGCTTTTGTTGACAGGAAAAGCTGGCAATCTTACAGACATTCAGCGACAGGCCTTACAGTCAACCCGGGCAGCCCTGCGGCGTTTGGCACGCGCCGCTGAAAAAACCATGCCTTCCGTCCCCATTACCTTAAAAAAGAAGTAAAATTCCTTCGTCGCACACTATGCTGAAACCTGACCTGATCCTGCTAGCGCTGGAAGAATCTTCCATTTTGAATTTGATGGATCGCGTTCTGCGGGCTGTTAAATATGAAACTGCGATCGCCACGAATACACAGTCATTGGGGAAAATATTACAAGAATCAACGCCTGGGCTTTTGTTGATTGGAGAGAAATTCGGCGGTCATGAGAGCATAAAAATCGCCAGGGAATTGCAGGATCGTTTTCCCACGTTGCCGGTTATTGTGTATACAGAGAAGGTAAGACCCGAATTGGTCAGGGAACTTTTCCGTTTGGGGTTGAGCGCCTATTTATCCCCTCCGCTCAGCACAGATGATATCGTTGATGTGGTTGAAAACAGTCTCAGGAATGCCCATCGTGTTGGCGATTGGCTTCGTAAGGAAGTCAATCGCACCACTGCCTCCCTTCAAAAACGTACCCAAATCTCCGAAGCCGAGCGGGTGCGGCTGGAAACGGTCTTTAATAATATCCATGACAGCGTGATGATTCTCAATCCAGAGAATATCATCATGCTCGTGAATCCAGCCATGTGCCGCGCGTTTGGAATCACCGCGCCAGCTGCAATTGGCAAATCTGTATTTGACGTTATTACGCATCCAGACTTATTGAATCTGATCACACACGCTGACTCGACTGATCCATTTCAATATCATGAAGTCAGTTTCCCAGATGGCAGGGTTGGCAATGCTCAAATTGCGGCTATTCATGGAGTGGGACATGCCCTCACCATGCAGGATATTACTTATCTCAAAGAAGTGGACCGCATTCGAACCGAATTTGTGCATACTGTTTCGCATGACCTGCGCTCCCCCTTGACATCTGTAATCGGTTATGCAGAACTTATCGGTCGTGCGGGTTCGCTTAATGAGGATCAGCACGAGTTTGTGAAACGTATCCAGGATAGTATTCAACATATTACATCACTGATCAATGACTTGCTCGATCTGGGCAGTATCGAAGCGGGCATGGATACCCGTCGCGAGTTTGTACAATTGGAAGGAATCCTGCGTTACACCATTGAAATGTTACAGGGGCAAATCAAGTCCAAAAACATCAATGTTCACATGGCTCTGGCTCCGGCGTTACCTGCTTTGCGGGCCAACCCCATTCGTCTCCGACAGGTGCTGGATAATGTTGTCGGAAATGCGATCAAATATTCCTATGTCAATGGAGAAATACAAGTATCCATTCAGTTCGAGGAAAACCAGATCATCTTGCAGGTAACGGATCAAGGGCCGGGGATTCCTGTTTCTGACCAGCCGCATATCTTCGATAAATTTTATCGAGGCACGAATATCGATTCGGATGTGGAAGGTTCAGGGCTTGGTCTTGCAATTGTCAAAAATATCGTGGAAAATCATCAGGGACGAATTTGGGTGGAATCAACTGTGGGAAAAGGCAGTTCCTTTTTTATTGTTCTGCCGGTCGTGAGTGAAGCGGTTGTAATCCCGAAAAAATAAAATCTATAGTCATCCCACAGTCCTGTTAAAAAATGCCTCCGCTGAGAGATTTAGATCGTCAGCGGAGGCTTTCGCCAAAGGAGGAGACAGTGAGGAGCATTTGGAGGTGTCTTTGTTCCGTCTCCGTACTCATCATATCTCACGTGTGTACTTCCAACCATCGCAGAATGTAATGGATAATTGGTGACGTTTTTCATAAATGAATTTGTGCCGTGAAAAGGCGCCTTACATCCCTCTACTTATTTCTGTGGCAAGCGCGAAAGGATGGATTTCTTTGACCGTTTTTGTGCAGGAGGATTTGGATCGATGCCCGACCGCATACTTTCCAGTTCTGCGCTAAAGCGCATCCAATCTTTTACAAGGATCACAAGGTGGGACGTTTTATCTTTGAAAAAAAACCTTGAAAGGAATAGCCGTAATAAAACAGGTGAGATAGGATACCCATTTAAGTCTATCACCAGAGCGGTCTTATTCGCGAGCGGCGAAAAAATATCACGGACCCAACCAGACATGCTTTTGTATGCGAAGAGGTACTTCATCTCAGTTGCTGTTGTCCTTGTGAATCGCTTATAGGATATATTGATCCGCATGAATGGAGTGACAAGTTTTAAATAATTTGGGAAAGGTTGCACGTAGGCAAAGAATCGAATGATCCAAAAGAAAATACCGATCAGAATAGCCACCGCGCCAATAACTGCAAAGAGTTGCCAACGCCACGGAAGGAATCTCCCCAATGGTTCAAGATATTCGCTGTACGCCAGCGCGAACATCCCAAGCCCCATTGCGATCATGGCTGGCCACCAGCGATTCAGCATGTGCCGATAAACAATTAATGGATATTTATGCCCCGCACGCGCCATGCTCAATCCTCCTCATTCATGGGGATGGATATCCCGCCTCCATCCTCAGCCACGATTTGGCTGCCGTTTAATTGAGCGCTCAACTTCCGGATCGCTTCCGTTAAACCCTGCCCACGCAGGCTTAACGTCACATCGCCGCGTGTTTTCTCGATGATGCCACGTACCAGGTCGGTTTGACGACGTAAACCGTTCGTAATTGCGTCAGGGTAATCTATGGTCACCAGGACGGAATATATCTCATCCATATGAACAAGCAAGCGTTCGGCTTCCTTCGAATAACCAGAGCGCAGAATATCGAGCGTGCGCCGGCGTAATTCTCCAATCACTTCTGCCAATCCATTGAGATACGTGGCATCTTCAACAACCAGCTCTTCGGGCGTCTGAAGCGGCTGGCTCTGGATTAAGGCACAAGTCACGTTTGCTTCGACAAATTCCTTCAAGGCATCCTGAGTATATCCCGCATAAAACAGATCTGGAAATTCCTTAAGCTCGTTGCGTAACCGATCTGCCAGGCCATGTGCCTCAGCCAGATTTGATTCCATCCCTTCCTTATCATCTCTGTGTACTGCGCGAATAGAGAGGGAGCAAGTACGTGTAAGTTGACGTGCTAACTTAAGCGCCTCGTCCCGTTTGGCGGTGCGGACATCGAAGTTCTGGCGGATACGGTCGGCGATATCTTCAAGCTTGTGCATGATTCACTTTGACCTATAAATGAAAATGATAAAGGAAGTTTACTCTTTCGGTGGCTCAGGAGGGTGCGGCGGCCGAAAGAGATTCTCGACCAACAAGTTGTTGCTGGGCATGGAGATTTCTCCGAAGGCAGCTTCGTAACGCGCAATATTTTCAGTGAGTGCATTGAGAAGCAGCTTGGCACTGAGTGGAGTCATTACCACGCGAGAGCGGACGTTTGCACTCGTTTCTCCGGGCAGGATATGAGCAAAGTCAATCACAATATCCGTAGGGGAGTGAGAGATGCGTGCCAGGTTGGTGTAGGAAGGCTCCATCCCTTCAGGAATGTTAATTTTTGGTCCAGTCGGCTGTGCAGGATTGGTCATAAAAACAGTCCTAGAGTCTTACCAGTCTACAAGCCTAACAGGTCCGGACGTGGAGACCTGTTAGACTCATAAGGAATTCAAACTAAAACGGAATATCATCTTCGGCCGGGATCTCCGCCCCTTCCATGCCACCCATCATCTGGCCTTCCCCAGGGCCTTCACCGCGCGTAGATAGGAATCGAACGGTACCGGCGGTCACTTCAAAGGACGCGCCTGTGGAACCATCCTGCTTGTTCCAGATGCGCGGTCCTCCTGTTGCCTTATCCGGTGTGAGCCGCCCTTCGATCAAAACTTTGGAACCTTTCTTGAGATATTGATTGCAAATTTCCGCCTGCTTGCCCCAGGTAGTGACACGAAACCAGACAGTTTCCTTTACCTGTTCGCCACCGCCAGTCGTATACTGACGATTTGTGGCAACGGAGAACGATGTCACGGCCTGGCCTGAAGGTGTGTAGCGCATTTCCGGATCCTTGCCGACGTTGCCAACGATGATAATGGTGTGGAACATGAAAATCTCCTTAGAGTCGAGGTACCCACCGAACTACGGCGGGGAAAATAAGATAAAGTGTATTTTACTCCAGTTTGATGATTTGTTAACATAAAGGCGCAAAAGCACTCTTCTCTATTTCCGTAAGAAAAAGCAACGTTTCAATCTTGAAGACCAACCATTTGATGGACTTGAACAATGATAAATCTTTGATATAGGACAGAAGAAAGGAAGAGAACTATGTCGATTACCTATCGCAGAGGAACTATTGAAGATTCCTATTCTGTTTTTCAGATATTCGTCCGAACCCTTATGGATTACAGCGAACGGATGAATGTGATGGCGATCACCGGCGGCAATGATCCTCAAGTGCTTGAAACCCTTTGGAAGATGCGCAAACCCATGTTTGATTATCTGGTGAGGGACGCCGCGCAGTTTTGGGTTGCAGAAAGTGAAGGTGAGATCATTGCTTATGCGCGTTCGGTTGAATATGACAGTATGCAGGAGTTGACCGAATTCTTTGTATCACCCCATCAACAATCATCCGGGGTGGGGCGGGAATTATTAGCACGTGCGTTTTCTAAATCTGAAGCGCGCTACCGTACGATCATCGCTACCCTGGATGAACGCGCCTTATACCGCTATATGAAACTGGGTGTGTACGGGCGGTTTCCACTTAAGTATTTTTATCGCAAAGCTGAACAGGTAAAGCTGGAGACCGATCTGAAGATTGAACGTATGCAACTCGAGCGTCACCTGGATGATATAAATCGAATTGACCGGGAAATTCTTAATCACACACGTCAGTCTCAACATCAATGGATTGCAAGTACCCGCGCTGGATTTGTTTATCAACGCGATGACAAAATTGTTGGATATGGCTATGTCGGTTCAAGTTCAGGTCCGTTCGCCGTGCTTGACGAAGATGATTTCCCGGCTGTGTTGGCTCATGCGGAAAGTCTCATGGCCGAGAGAGGAGAAGAATTTGGGGCAGAGGCGCCATTGATCAATCAAAAGGCGATCCAATATTTTATTGAACACAAGTATCAGATCGATTCTTTTTCCACAATCTTCATGAGCAATGAACCTTTTGGAAAGTTTCAAAACTATTTATGCTTCAGCCCCGAATTTTTTATGTAGCCATTGAGCGGGATCGTAATCCCTCCAAAATATTTTAATAAAGATGCCCATTCCATTTTGGATTTTGGAATGGGCATCTTTATTACCTTTACGGATTAGATGGTTGGATGGCTGACGGTTCGACGCTTTAGAGCAAAACCAGCTCCTATCAACAGCAAGATCGCAGCAATCATGATCGGGATGAGATAAGGAACTTGAGCGGGTGCTGCTGAAGTAGCAGGAACAGCCGCGGGTTCCACATGTACCGCGGGCGCAGCAGCTGCCGGAGCCGTGATCAGCGCGGATTGGAGCGTGACGTTATTTGCAGTCATTAATTCGCGGAATGTCTTATCGGCCTCCAGGCGCATCAGGTGCCATTCGTCTACAGCTTGAAGTGTTTCACCGTCGAGTCTACCTGTGTAATGGATGTAGCCAGCCTGTCCTGCATTGGTGGGATAGTAAACTATTTGCACAAAAGGAACGACTTTGCCATCCAGGTTCAGATGAGCCGTGACCGTGTAACCAGCCTCCAGATTTAAATTCTCTGGTGGTTTCGAGAGGGTAGATTCATCGAAGAAACCGGATTGTTCGAGGTTCATCATGGCCTTGGGATCCTTCAGTGTTAGTTCACCTTTAATACCGGGGCCGCTGATGGTCAACATACCAAGCTCTTTTGCAAAAACCACGAATGTAGGGATTGCCAGCAAGGCGATGACCAGAAGGAGAAACAAAATGGATTTTTTCGCTTTATTCATTTCTAAACACTCCTTTTCATGAACTCAAATACCACTATGGTATTTTTACAAGTTCTACACCGGTAGCAAAGATCAGGTTCCAGGCAGCTTATTCTTTTGTGGAACGATTTTGTAGACGGAACCGCTGTTCCCAGTTGCGCCCACTCCCGGAGCCCTTGTGAGCAGGTACAATTCCCCGTTTTCATCCTGTCCAACCCCGAGCAATTGTCCAATTCCAGATTGTTTGCCCGCGATTTCAATTTCGATGATCTTCCATGTGCCTACTCCCAAGGTTGGAGGGTAAGCAACGAACAAATGGCCGTTGCCTCGCCCCCAGTCGCCGAAGATATATCCACCAGGCAGTTCGGGGATGGCTTGGCCGCGATAGACCATTCCACCGATGATCGCAGCTAAGTCACCTTGATGGTCATAGGAAAGTATTGGGTCAGACAACCCGCTTGTGGAGCAACTCTCAAGGGGCTTACTCCAATTCTGAACGTTGAAACAAGTCTTCCCCTCGCGGATCGGCCAGCCGTAGTTCCCACCCGATTTAACAAGATCGACCTCTTCCATCATTGCCTGGCCAACATCTGCCACAAAAAGTCTGGGTCCTCCAGAATTTGAAGTATCGAATGACTTGTCCTGAGCTGTGTCAAAGGAGAAACGGTAAGGGTTTCGAAACCCATAGGCAAAGATTTCGGGGATGCCCTCTCCTGAGGCGAAAGGATTGTCAGGTGGGATTAAGTAATTTTGTCCGGTATCTGATGTCCCGTTGACATCGATTCGCAGAATTTTTCCAAGAAGGGAAGATGTGTCCTGCGCATATTTTCCTGATTCCGTAGCAGGATCGCGGACGCTATCCCCGGTGGCGATATATAAGTATCCTTCCGGCCCAAACGCGATGTGACCGGCTTCATAGTTGTAACCGGGTTTATCCATTGCCAGCAACACTCGCTCAGAATTTGGGTCGGCAAGATTGGGATCATCTGCCGAAACAGTAAATTCAGAAATATAGGTTGTATGATCCCATTCATCTGGAGATAAACCAGCTCGAAGGGGAGCGCTATAAGAAACATAGAAATTACCATTCAAAGCAAAATCAGGATGAAAAGCTAGCCCCAACAGCCCACGTTCATCGTAAAAGGAATTCAATTTGACCACGCGCTCGCGTACGTCGAGGAAAGGCTTTTCGAACCACTTTCCATTCAAAAGGATCCAGATTAATCCAGTTTGGTCCACTACAAAAAGACGGTGACTTCCATCGTTCGCAGGGATCAAAGCGACCGGCGAAGTAAACCCCTCCGCAATCAGTTCCAGGCCAATTCTTGGATGTGTTTCGCGCTGCATAGTGCAGCCACTTGCAGTGACCAAAATCAGGCTGATCAGAACATGGATGATCTTAAAAGTTTTCATTCTTCCTCGTTAAACTCAATTCTAAAGGCTTCGCTGTTACAGTTTTGTAACAAAGCAGGAAACGGGGAACTTTCATATTTAATACACCGTCCATCAGCAGCACAACATGGAGGTGCAAGATGAAAATTAATACCAACTCAATTCTGATTTTATTTGGCATTGTTGCTTTTACGATCATGGCTTGTCTTCCGGTCACCCTGATCGCCATGCCGCTCCTACAGCCGGCTCAACATAATTCCGTTGATTCTGTCGCGACCATTCAAGCCGTCGTCACTCAGACTGTGTATGCGATGACGCAAAATGCACCCACGCAGACCCCTATCCCACCTACTGCTACGGCGATTCCAGCGACCAATACACCTGTTCCTACGGCGATTACATATTGTGACTGGGTTGCTTTTATCAAAGATGTGACCATTCCCGACGGAACTCAGTTTGCTCCAGGCGAAGTGTTTACGAAAACCTGGCGTTTGAAGAACATCGGAACCTGCACGTGGACGCCCGATTATGACATCGTCTTCGATAGCGGCGCTCAAATGAGTGGCACCACGATGCAGATGCCCGGCTACGTGGCTCCGGGCCAGACTGTGGATGTCGCCGTGACCTTCACAGCTCCTTCCGCTCCTGGGCATTATGTTGGCTACTGGATGCTGCGGAATGCCTCCGGAACCTTGTTCGGCAGCAGCGGCTGGGCAGATGAAAGCTTCTACGTGGATATCTATGTAAAAGACCTGCCCCACGGCACGGTGACGGGTAACTTCTATTACCCAAGTGAGTTCAACCCACCCTTGATGCTGTACTTTGAAAATACGGCCACGCGTGAAGTAGTTCAGTTTTCCATTCCTGAGAAGAATCCAAGCTATAGCGTCCTTCTCCCGAATGGAATCTACTATGCCTACGCCTGGGCGCCAGGTTACAACCTGCAGGGCGCGTATGTTAACTCAAACCTTGTTATGAAAACCTTGGTCGTGAGAGGGGGCCAGACGACTAGTGGGATCGACATTATGGACTGGAGTCCTTACCCTCACAGTTACGGA
>DATFQC010000364.1:0-4462 GCA_035264425.1 Anaerolineales bacterium | reverse complement strand
GATGGCACCAGCAATGTTGTGATCGTTTACAATGCAGACCAGAATTTTCACACCCTCAGTATGCCAGAAGTGCAGCTTTCAGAGTAACCGAAATGGAACGAGTCCGTCTGGATGAATAGGAGGCTTGCTTCTTAACCAGATATACTCTTTTGATATATTTCTTTTAAGGAGGTCAACCACCAATTATCCGGGGAAGGACAGCGCATGGTCCCGCGATTCGCGGGATGACGAGGATAAGGGTTCTCCATTACAAAATGGAGCTAACCCCGGCGAAGTTCAACCGGGGGAAAATCGACAGATCAGCGGAAGCCCTTCGGGTGTGCCAGCACCCGTTTCTCTTTCCCTCCGAAACAAAACTTTGCGACAAGACCACGTGAGTAATCACGCGGACAAAAGAGCAAAGGATGGCATTTACAACAGTACCAGGTGTCACTGATCACGTGATACTTGTGGCTGATATCTGAAACTTAATTTCGGAGGATCCCTATGTGTGGAATCGTCGGATATATCGGGCCGCGTGACGCGACACCGATTATTCTCAATGGCCTGAAGCGGCTTGAATATCGCGGCTATGACTCGGCTGGGCTCGCTATCTTAACCGGCGACCAGCTTGAAGTCCGAAAGGATGCCGGTAAATTATCCCAATTAATCGATTTAGTAAGCAAATCGCCCATCAATGGTGCGCCAGGAATTGGTCATACGCGCTGGGCAACCCACGGCGCGCCGAACGCGCGTAATGCGCACCCGCATGTTGGAAAAAGTAAACGTGTTGTGGTGGTACAGAACGGTATCGTGGAAAATTTTCTGGAACTCAAAGATGAACTGATGGCAGAGGGTGTGGAATTTCAGTCAGAGACCGATACTGAAACAATTGTGCACCTCGTGGAACATTATCTTGCCACCGGAATCGGCCTGGTGGAGGCGGCCCGGAAGACGTTTAATCAAATCCAGGGTGCGAATGTTGTTGTTCTTATGTCTGCTGATGAACCGGACAAGATCGTGACGGCACGCATTGGCAACGCGGGCGGCGTTGTGCTTGGGCTTGGCAATGGAGAAAATTTCATAGCCAGTGATACCCCCGCCATCATGGAGCACACCCGCAATGTGATCTTTTTGGAATCACGCCAAATGGCGGTGGTAACTTGTAACACCATGAGCATTGAAACACTGGAAGGTGCCAAGGTCAAGCCCCAGGTGCACAGTGTTTCATGGGACCCGATTGCCGCCGAAAAGGGTGCTTATCGTCACTTCATGCAGAAGGAAATCCACGAGCAGGTACGTTCCCTGACCGATACACTGGCAGGGCGTGTCGATTTTGTAAATGGAAAAATCCGCTTGCCTGATTTGAACTTAACGGAAGAACTGGCCAAAAAAATCGAACGGATTTATATCACTGCCTGTGGCACTGCAGCCTATGCCGGCATGGTAGGAAAGTACCTCATTGAAAAGATCGCCCGCATCCCGGTGGAGGTGGTCATTGCCTCTGAGTTCCGCTACAGCGATCCAATCCTGAACGACCGGACAGTTGTCCTTGCGATTTCACAATCCGGGGAAACAGCCGATACGCTGGCTGCCATGGAGGAGGGACGCCGCAAAGGTGCGATCCTGTGGAGCATTGTCAATGCGATTGGTTCCCAGGCAATCCGCGTTGCAGATGGATTCATTTCCATGCAAACGGGACCTGAAATCGGCGTGGCGTCGACGAAGGCTTTTACTGCCCCGCTGGTTGACCAATATATGCTGGCGATCCTATTGGCTGATTTGCGAGGGACCATTGACGAAACGACGCGCAGGGCCCTGGTCTCGGATCTGCGGCTGGTGCCTGATCTAGTGAGTCGTACGCTGGATCGCGAAGATGAAGTGGAAATTGTGGCTCATACATTGAAAGACATTCGCGATTGCCTGTATCTTGGACGCGGCATCAATATGCCGATTGCTTATGAGGGCGCGCTGAAATTGAAGGAAATTTCGTACACTCATGCAGAGGCGTATCCTGCCGGTGAGATGAAACATGGTCCTATTGCATTGATCGATGAACGGATGCCCGTCCTCTGCCTCACACCGAAAGATCCCTGGCGTGAGAAAATGGTTTCACAAATCCAGCAGGCCAAAGCGCGCGGCGGGATTGTGATCGCGGTCGCAACGGATGGAGATGAATTGGTCAAAGGAATGACGGATTATGTATTGTGGGTACCGGAAGCCCCCTGGATGCTTTCCCCAGTCATTACTGTGCTGCCTCTCCAGCTGCTGGCCTATCATATTGCTGCCCTGCGCGGATTGGATGTGGACCAGCCGAGAAATCTGGCAAAGTCCGTGACCGTTGAATGAAAGAGTGGAAAGATACACAGATCATTGGAGCATGACGACAGGGTTATATCCTGAAAAATTCTCTACTCTATCTGCAAACTCAGCGCTGCTGTCCATGGGCGCTGAGTTTATTCTAATTGCCATGGTACTAGGAGCCTTATTTTTAAACCCATATATAATAAGGTGTCCTGGAAGAAGAATGAAAAAGCCTTTTCCCCTGATAGTTCTTGTCTTAGTAAACTTGATCGTAGGTCTATTTGCATTGCCCGGGTTTGGAGAAAGCACGGACGAACTCGCGCAACACTCATATGCGGAAAGGACGATTGAGGCGGTCAAATCGCTGGTGAACACCGGAACATGGCCTGCGTATTTTTCCGAGGAAGAACCCAAACAGGGCAGTCATGGCCCAGCCTTTATGATGGCTGTGGTATTACTGAGGAGTCTGTTCATGGCTGAAGGAACCCCGGTTGAAAAACTGTCCTTCAGTCATTTTCTTTACTTCGTGATGTTCCAAGTCGGGGTAGTGTCCCTTTTCTTCCTGGCGCGGCGTTGGGTCAGTGAGGCGGCCGCGTTTGGAACTGCGCTCCTTTTTAATACCCAGCCACTCTTGCTGGGTCATGCCTTTATGAATCCAAAGGATGTTGTTTTTATGTCCTTGTTAACGGCCAGCGCAGCATTAGGACTATGGATGGTGGACCGGAATGGAAAATCATTCCAGGGGACTGGCAGGCCTCTTTTGGATGGTATTCGATCTTTCTTGGCGCAATTCCTCTGCGCCGATGTCTGGCTGGCAGGATTAATACTGGGATTCTCAAGCGCGATCCGCATTGCCGCACCACTCATTGGGGTGGTTATCCTGGCATACATTCTTTTAGGCCGGCAATGGCAGGTGGTGCCGCGCTTTCTGGCCTATGGCCTGATCGCATTTTTTTTCATGATCCTGTTTTGGCCATATTTGTGGCCCAATCCAGTTAGCCGACTGATCGGCAGCATCCTGAACAGCGCCCACTATCCAGATATACATTCGACTCTGTTCAGAGGCACGGTAGTTGATTCGCAGCATGTCCCCTTTTTGTATCTACCAGTCTTACTGCTGGCACAGTTGACCGAAACAACCCTTTTATTCGTGCTGGTGGGTATTTTTTCTCTTTTTAAGAAGTTCCGTTGGGACCTGGTTACTCTGGTTCTGATTTGGTTTGCCCTGCCGGCTGCAGGGATCATCCTGATGCGTGTGAGCTTATATAACAATTTCCGCCAGGTCTTTTTCATCCTCCCGCCGCTTTTTCTCATCGCCGGAGTAGGGCTGGACTGGCTGTTTCAACTGATCCAGCGACCAGTGATCCGCGTTTTCCTTTTATTCTTGATCCTTTTACCCGGGCTGTATGCAAATGTTACCCTCTATCCTTACCAATATATTTATTACAACCAACTAGTGGGTGGAGTCAAGGGAGCCTATCGTGTTTTTGAGTTGGATTATTGGGATCTGGCCTTCAAAGAAGCCCAGTCCCATATAAACCAAACTGCTGACGCAAATGCAAATATATTTGTGGGTGATTCGAAACCGAGCGCGCAAAAGTTCGCTCGTCCCGATCTGATCTTTAATGCCTTTGGTGGAAGGAAGAAGAATTCGCAAAAATATGACTATATTATTGTGAGCACAGCGGCAAACTCCGACGAAAAGTATTCTGAGTTCCCAACAATTTTCGTTGTTGAGCGGGAGGGTGTGCCATTCGTCCTGGTCAAGAAGCCGCAATAAAGTATTTCAAAAATAAAGCGTAGGTAAAATTCGAACCCATTATGATTGGCAATATAACATTTACAATCGAGTCTGTCACTCCAAAGTCTGCTGGACTGAATCAAATCACATCGCAAAGACTATTCCAATGACACCCACTCCATAACTTGATTCATCATTGCCTCTCGAAACCCTATTTACTGATCTGCTCACACGCGTGACCGTTACGGAAAAGTGGACTTATTTAATTGGACGCTTGGATTTCGATGAAGGCGATGGCCAGTTAACCCTAAATTTTGTGCGTCAGCATTTCAGTAACGGTATCTCCTATATCAACACTCATCATCGCAAGCAAAATACACTTCAGACCGTCCTCTATCTGAATGCCATACAGAAAACCTTCACAAGGCCCATTTTGAT
>DATFQC010000363.1:0-15221 GCA_035264425.1 Anaerolineales bacterium | reverse complement strand
TGGCGAGGTCACTCAGCTTACCAACACGCCTCAATACGAAGGCGCGCCCACGTGGTCACCCGATGGCTCATTCATGGCGTTCGAATCATATGAAAATGAAAATCTAAATATTGTGGTTGGACCCGCAACTGATCCATTAAGTAACCCGATCGTATTAACAACATCCTCCGCTTCTGACAACTCTCCTGCCTGGGCGCCGGATGGTCGCCATATCGCGTTTATTTCGGACGGTGAGGTCATTCTTGCTAATCTGGATCGCACCGATGACGGTCGATACCAAAACCTGAGTCACACCGAACTTGCCACTGAATCACATCCGATCTGGTCGCCAGATGGGAAACGCCTGGCATGGGCATCCTCTTCCCAGGGTGTTGGACAGAGTGGAATCTATATTTGGGATTCGACCAAAAACGTTCCTGCCGTATGGGTTGGAGATGGAAATTGGCCGGCCTGGAACACCTCTGGCGATCAAATTCTCACGACACTGGCTGCGCCAAACGCTACCTATCTTACTACCTACTCTCCAAATGGAAAGCTCCTTCAGGCACTGACTCCTTTCCCTGCCCCAACGCTACGTGGATTGCTTTGGGCAAACCTAACCCTGCCCGAATCGCTGCCCAAAGATTTTCAGCAGGCCGCGGCATTAACTCCGGCTCCGCTTTGGGCTCCGATTGGTGAGCCGGTTTCAGAGGGTTCATCAGGAAGATGGTCGCTTGTTGATTTGGAAGGCGTTCAAGCACCTTACCCACAATTACATGATCTAACAAACGAAGCATTTGATGCACTGCGACAACGCGTCCAACTCGAGGTTGGCTGGGACGCGCTCGCAAGCCTGGAAAATGCTTTTGTTCCAATCACCACTTCTTTGGATCCCGGTTTTAGTGAAGACTGGCTTTATACTGGCCGCGCCTTCGCCATCAACTCTCTGATGACCAACGCGGGTTGGATGGTGGCTGTTCGCGAGGATTTCGGTGCGCAGACCTATTGGCGCTTATATCTCCGAGCCCAATTGCAGGATGGTTCCCTGGGTGAACCCTTGCGCGACACACCCTGGGATTTAAGCGCGCGCTATAACCTTGACCCGAAAGTTTATGAGCAGGGTGGAAAGTATAGCGATGTTCCACCAGGCTATTGGGTGGATGTGACAGCCCTGGCAATTCAATACGGGTGGGAACGCGTTCCGGCACTTCCGAATTGGCGCACATTTTATCGGGGCGCGCGCTTTACAGAGTTTGCCCTCATCGGCGGGCTGGATTGGTACTCTGCCATGCTTCAACTTTATCCACCCGATGTTCTTGTCACTCCGACCAAGGTATTGCCCCCGACACTCACGCCCACGCGCACGCCCCTCCCCACCTGGACTCCATTACCCTCGCGTACGCCGCGCCCAACCTACACACCGTTACCAACACGTTCACCAACGATTACACTCACTCCAACCGAAACATTGGTGCCGTCAGCGACCCCGCCAACCGTCATTCCATGAAAAGAATAAGCCTGTCATTGCGAGCCCCCAAGGCGAGGCAATCTCCAATGTATTATGAGATTGCAGCGTTGTTTCTCAACTATCTTCGCAATGGCGTACTTTATTTTGTATTTCTTATCTTACTTGCTACATCCTGTGCTCCTTCACCCACAATGGAATCAGGAGCAACTCCAACGGCAGTGATTGCCGGTGCAACGGCCACACAGCCCCCGGTTGAGCCGCAGATCAAGCCCACCATCGCGCCGTTTCGGTTTATCCTCCCGACGCCGGGCGCGGAACCAGTCTCGGGATGGCGTCCGCCTCTTTATCCGGTGCCGTGGGCTGTTTCCCCTTACGATCATTTTTACTTTGCGCGGCCCATCGCCGCAGATAATGTTAACTGGCCTCTGGCGGAATACCGTTATGGAGGCGTGTTCTTCGCGCCTAATATCGTACATACGGGTGTAGACATCGATGCAGATGAGGGTACACAGATCCTGGCTGCGGGGCCGGGCACAGTTGTTTCGGCAGATTGGGGGTTATATACAGAAGCGCCCGGGAATATCACGGATCCGTATGGGCAGGCCGTTGTTGTCCGCCATGACTTTGGCTACAAAGATCAGACACTCTTTACCGTATATGCTCATATGAGTAAGATTATCGCCGTGGTTGGTCAGCATGTGGAAACAGGCGATGTACTTGGCTTAGTAGGCGACACCGGCGCAACCACTGGACCCCATTTACATTTCGAAGTGCGGTTGGGTGCAAATACTTTTTACAGTACATCGAATCCTGAACTATGGATGGCTCCGCCACAAGGCTGGGGCGTTTTAGTTGGGAAATTAACCGATGAAGATGGAAAGTTATTACATCAATTTCCGGTTGAAGTGCGTCCCATGCCTTCTGCAGTACCCTTACGAAAAGTATTAACTTATGCAGAAGGCCCTGCCAACAGTGATGAGTATTACCAGGAAAATTTAGTGCTAAGTGATTTGCCAGCTGGGTTATATAAGATTGTATTCAAGTATAAAGATAAAGATTTGCAATTCTGGGCGGATATTTATCCAGGTCAGGTAACTTACTTTACATTTACTGATGAAGATGGGTTTCAAGTCATCCCACCGCCTGTACCAACCCTGGATTTTTTGCCGGGAACCGCAACTGCTGTACCTTGACGTTCAGAACATCTGTGCTATACTTCTCACTTACACACTATTTGACACTTAAACTTTGTATTTGGAGAGTAAACCATGTCCCCTCGAAAATCTAAAGCCGCTGCTGAAGAGCAGATCGAAATTCCATCCAGAAATAATATGGATGGCGCAAAACGCGCTGTGCTCGATAAAGCTGTTGGCGATATTCTCAAACGCTATGGCGATGGTTCCATCATGCGCCTGGGGGAAGCCAAGCATATGGAAACGGAAGCTTTTCCCACCGGCTCATTGTCGCTCGACATCGCTCTTGGCGTCGGCGGCGTCCCGCGGGGACGTATCACGGAAATTTATGGACCTGAATCTTCAGGAAAAACAACGATCTGTCAGCACATCGTAGCGGAAGCCCAGCGGATGGGCGGCGTTGCTGCGTTTGTTGATATGGAACATGCCCTCGATCCAGTCTACGCCGCGCGTCTCGGTGTGGATATCGACAACCTGCTCGTTTCACAACCGGATACTGGCGAACAGGCACTTGAGATTACTGAAACTCTTGTCCGTTCGGGTGGTATCGATGTGGTCATCATTGACTCAGTCGCTGCGCTGGTTCCGCGAGCTGAAATCGAAGGCGATATGGGTGACGCTTCCATGGGTATGCAGGCACGCTTAATGTCTCAGGCACTGCGCAAGTTGTCCGGGGCGATCAATCAGACAAAAACTGCTGTCATTTTTACAAATCAATTGCGCCAAAAGATCGGCGTCATGTTCGGTAATCCCGAAACAACCACAGGCGGCCAGGCCCTCAAATTCTATGCGTCGGTTCGTCTTGATGTGCGACGGATCCAGGCAATCAAAGTCGGCGATGAAGTCATCGGTAATCGCACCCGCGTCAAGATCGTCAAGAACAAGGTGGCACCTCCCTTCCGCACCGCGGAATTCGATATCATGTTCAATGAAGGTATTTCGAAATCAGGTGACGTGCTCGACCTCGCCACCAAGTTTGAAGTCGTTCAAAAGCGTGGCGCCTTCTTCTCGTATGGCGACATCCGCCTGGGTCAGGGACGCGAGAATGCCAAAGATTTCCTGCGTCAAAACCCTGATCTTATGAATGAAATCGAAGTCGTCATTCGTCAAAAAGCCTTGAGCGGCGAAATTGCTCTCCCATTGGATATGGGTGTCGAATCAGACGGTGGCAGTTCTACTGTCGAAGAAGAAGTATAAATGCCCTGTTGGGGCGACCCGCTGGGTCGCCCCTTTTTATTATGAAACTTCCACCCTTTTCGGACTGTTTCCGCTTGGCGGTCAGCCGACAGTTGCTCACCGTCGTTTTGACTGTTTTCTTTGTTTCAGCTTGTTCCCCCGCCCCTACATCAACTCCCTTTCGCCCGCCAACAATCCAGGCTCCGCTAATCGAACCGACCTTCATCATTCATCCCACGCAGGAAATTGTAGAACTCCAACCTACTCCTTTGCCTACAATTGTCCCAACTGTAAATCCTGAGAATTGTGACAATAATCTCACGTTCGTCGAAGACCTCACGATTCCTGACAATATGTTCACCACATTTGGCTTGGCTCTTGACAAACAATGGCGGGTCCAAAATAGCGGTACTTGTAACTGGAATTCCGGTTATCGCTTGAAACATATCGGTGGAGCAGAACTCGGCGCTCCCGAGGAGATTGCTCTCTATCCTGCCAAAGCCGGGAATCAGACAACCATCGAAATTCTGTTCACAGCGCCATTCACGGAAGGCTCTTATGAAAGCGCCTGGCAGGCAACGGACCCGAGCGGCAATGCATTTGGTGACCCAATCTATATCCGGATTGCCGTTCAATAAGGAGACAGAATGGCAGACACATATTTCGTCAATGATCATTTTGTGAACAAGGATCCAGTCGTTCGAACGTTGTACGATCAATTGGTTTCACTTCTACGAACATTTGGTCCGGTTGAGGAAGATCCGAAGAAGACATCCATTCATCTCAACCGCAAATCGGCGCTAGCGGGTGTGGAAACTCGTAAAAATTACTTCCTGCTTAATATTAAATCCGATCATCCAATAAAAAGTCCTCGCATTGAAAAGGCAGAGCAGGTTTCATCCAAACGATTTCATCACAAAGTGCGGATTTCTTCTCTCGAAGATCTCGATGAAGAGCTTAAGACCTGGCTCCAAGAAGCGTATATTCTTTCAGAGTGATCTTCTTTTCCAAAGAATGTCAAAGATTGACGATTATCGACAAACGCTGAAAAAGCTAAATGACTGGATTCCTTTTTTGATGAAAGCGTCAGGCCTTCCTGGTCCACGTGGAAACCTGGAACTGGCCTATGCTGTTGCGAAAGAAGGAAGCAAGAAGCAATTTAAGGACTTTTTATCATTTCAAGCTCAGGAAAACACACCAGAAGTATTTCTGGTTTTTTGTGGCGTGATTGGATTGGGGAAATTGGCAGCGAATGATTCCGCTCTGTTTAAACAACTACGGCAATATGCTTCCGATCCGCGCTGGCGGATTCGCGAAGCTGTAGCGACTGGTTTGCAACTTACCGGCGATGAAGATATGGATTTATTGATCAACGAAATGCAAGAATGGAGCAGCGGGAATTGGTATGAGAAGCGCGCCGCCGCGGCGGCACTGGCTGAACCACGCTTATTGAAGCAACCAAAGTCTGCGGAGAAGGTTCTACAGGTTTTAGATGAGATCACTAAATCCATGGAATCTGCGAGCGACTCAAAAGATGAAGCGTTCAGAGTTCTCCGGAAGGCTATGGGGTATTGCTGGAGTGTGGCTGTCGCGGCATCGCCTGAAGCCGGTAAGCCGAGCATGGAGAGATGGCTGGATAGTCAGGACCAAAATATTCATTGGGTGATGAAAGAAAACCTGAAGAAGAATCGCCTCATCAAAATGGATGCGGATTGGGTCAAGGTATGTACAGAGAAAGTAGAACAAGCTTCTTAAAATTTCAGAAGGAGAGACGGCTGTGACCTCCAAAAACGATTTTTCCAGTGTATTTGAACAACTCAAAAGTATCCTGAAACCTTACGCGGAAAAACTGACACTGAAAGTAGATACTTCGGATACCTATTACATTGATGGTCCCTACAGTGAGAAATGGAAGAAGCAACTCTTCTTTGCGTCTGCACAAGTCAAGAAGAATTATGTCTCCTTCTATCTCATGCCTGTTTATATGTACCCTGAATTGCTTCAGGGCATTTCTCCGGAATTAAGAAAACGGATGCAGGGAAAATCATGTTTCAATTTCAAAAAAATGGAGCCTGAGCTTTTTAAAGAACTTTCGAATTTGACTCGCAAGAGTGTAAAAAAATTTCAACAGGAGAATCCTTCATGAATGGACAGGATATTACTTTTGATGTAAATGGTCAGGTTGCGTCGGGCTATCTAGCGATTCCTGCACAAACCAACGCGCCGGGTGTCATGGTGTTACATTCATGGTGGGGACTTAATTCCTTTTTTAAGAGTCTATGTGATAGGCTCGCGGCAGAAGGTTTTGTGGCATTCGCTCCGGATCTCAATAGTGGAAAAATTGCGAAAACAGTTGATGAAGCCAAACAGGTCATGTCTGAATCAAGCTTTGAACGGAAACAAGCTGTCGCGGCTGCGGCAATTGATTTTTTTCGCAGCCGGCCGGAAGTCAGGAAAGAGGCATTCTCATTGATCGGCTTCTCGATGGGTGCGGCGTGGTCATTGATGCTGGCAAGTGAATATCCTGAAGACATCCGCAAAGTTGTTTTGTTCTACGGTGTTGACAACCCGGAATTTTCGAAGATCAAGGCAGAGATTATCGGACATTATTCAGATGTGGATGAATGGGAGCCGCTGGATGGCATTCAGGCCATGGAATCGGACATGCGCGCTGCCAGGCTGAATCCCACATTCCACATATACCCAAATAGGAGCCATTGGTTTTTTGAAAACGATCGACCTGAATATGACTCGGAGGCCGCCGAACTTGCCTGGAGGCGAACATTGGATTTTTTACGCAGTTAATTTCCTGATAGAATTGAAGCAACGAAAGCCCGCATGGGCTTTTTTTATGCAGGAAAGGTAAGGACCTCTAATCTGAATGTACTATAACTTCCGCCTCTTCTGGCGCACAACCTATCGTTCTTTCTTCGCTTCAAAAAATACTCCAGCCCATCTCACACGTAAAAGAATACTATTCCTCCTGCTGTTCTACATTGTTTGGCCGATCGGCTGGCTAATGCATTGGTTTTGTTTCCTTTTGGATGATATTCTTTTTCCCGCACACAAAATGCAACCGATAGAAAAACCGCTTTTCATTTTAGGAAACTTACGCAGCGGTTCCACGTTCCTGCACCGTTTGCTCTCACGCGATTCTGAGACGTTTACCAGCCTAACCACCTGGGATATTTATCTCACGCCTTCGGTCACTCAAAAGAAGATTACACAATTTTTCTCACGCCTCGATAAAAAATTGGGCGGGCGTTTGCATCACCTGCTACATGAATTTGATCACCGAACACTGGGGCAGTTCAAAATCCATCGCATTTCCTTCTTCCAGCCTGAGGAAGACGAAAATATTCTCCTCCACATTTGGGATTCTTTGTGGGTCAGTTTCCTATTTCCATTCATGGATGAATTTCCCAATTATCAGCATTTCGACGAAGCTGTCCCACCGGAGCGCAAGCGCAGGATTATGGGATTCTATAAATCCATGTTACAGCGCCATATGTATGCCACCGGCAAAAAATATTTCGTGGCCAAGAATCCTGCTTTCAGCCCGAAGATCGAGACCCTGCTTGAGTTCTTTCCGGATGCGCGCATCATCTATCTGGCGCGCAACCCGTTGGACATGCTGCCTTCGAGCATTTCATGGATCAACTATGCCCGTCGTGTGTTCACTGAGCCGAAGGAAAAATATCTTTATCTTGATGAGATCCTGGATTTTACCCAGCACTGGTACCGTTACCCTCTCAAATTTCTGGATTCGCATCCTTCGCCTCGGCATCTGGTTCTGAACTATGATGATCTGATCCAACGCCCGGAGCAGGTGATTCGCGCGTTCTACGAGCAGTTTGGTTATCCGGATAAACCCGGCTTGGATGATATTGTCGATGAAGCGGTGAAAGAGACTCTTTCGTTCGATAGTGAGCATATCTACTCATATGAAGAGATGGGATTCACGCGTGAGCAGATCGTTGATCTATACGCAGATATTTTCGAACGTTTCGGTTTTGATAAACGCGAGGATGAGTTATCAGGGGCAGCAGTGACAACTGTGAAAGTATCCGCGATTGATTAATTAGAATCGCCCGCAGGTGCTGCCTGCGGGCGATTTTATGTCATCAGGAGGTCTTCTTCTCACGAATTTTAGGCGTGGATGATTCCTTTGCCGCTCTTGCTTTACGTGCAGCGATCTTTTCCTTGGCTTTTTTCTGCAGTAAGGTTTCGCTTTTGACAACTTTCTTCACGCGGGGCGTCTTTGCTTCGTCAACAGTTTGTTCATCTTCCACTATTTCCGCTGCAGGCCTTTGACCAACCTGATCCACCGGACTGCTGGGCTTGTATTCTTCTTCCCAATTTTCTGCAAATCTCAAATTGATCGCCTTGTAGCGCGCCATCAACAAAACTGCACCTGCAATAGCCATCAAAGCGGCCGCGACACTTGAATAACTGATCCCTAAACTGGGAATCTTTGGCTGATCGGGGCGGAAGAACTCGATAATGACTCGTCCAACGCCTGCCAATACCAGCCAGCCTGCGAACAACGCGCCAGGCTTGAGGTCATCTTTGTAGCGGCGGGATAGCCATAATAACAACCCCGCCGAGGCAAAGTTCCATAGCATCTCATAAGCAAAGGTTGGGTGGAAGCGCGTCGTCTCAACAGGAAAAAGATTCAGATCCTTGTACTGAGCGAGGCGGTGTTCCGCAGAGATTGGAATTCCCCATGGAAGAGTCGTCGGCGGCCCATAAAGTTCCTGGTTGATAAAATTTGCGATCCGCCCGATGCCCTGCCCCACCAAAGCCGCCGGACCGGCCGCATCCAGAAAGAGCCAGGAATCGAGTTTGTTCAGGCGAAGGTATAAAAGTAAAGCGACCAAGCCAAAGAGGAAGCCTCCAAAGATATGCAATCCGCCTTCCCAGACTCTGAGGATGCTGGCAGGGTTTTCAAAATAAGAAGAATTGCCTCCCAAGGAGGCATTGAAAACATACCAGAGCCGCGCCCCGATGATTCCAGCGGGCAAAACCCAGATCAACGCATCCCAGATGCGGTCACTGTTTTCGCCGCGGCGTTTGAGCTCGCGCTCGATGATTAACGCCCCTACCACGACACCAAGCATCACGATCACGCCATACCAGCGCAGAGGGAATTCCAAGCCGAATAATCGGATTGTGAAAATCACAGGATTAATCATGTACACCTCAATCAAATTTTTACAAATTATACTGCCTCGAATCAACGATTGAGGCTTAATCAACAGGGCCAAGAGGGGTTCGTCCACATTGAATATTAATCTTTTATTACTTTTGTCATAGTTTGCTTGTGACAAATTGCACATGGCAGTATAATTGAAATGCTTACAATAAGAGTCAACGTTTACTGATTAAGTAAACGTTTCCTAAGACGCCGAAATGCTCAAAATCAACCGCCAAACCGATTATGCTGTCCGAGTCTTGCTGGCCCTTGCCAAGCGTGGCGAGAGTGCCCGTCTTTCCAGCGCAGATATTCAGCAGGAAATGTTGATCCCTAAAGCACTTATGGCCCGCATTGTGGCGCAATTATCCCGGGCTGGTTTAATCAACACATTCCCAGGACGCGATGGCGGCTTGATGCTCCCCCATTCCGCATCACAAATCACCCTCAGAGATGTAGTGGAAGCGTTCGAGGGGCCGATCCTGCTTTCGGCGTGTTTGCAGGTCAAGGGGGAGGATGATTGTCCATTCCAGGTCAACTGCCCCGTCCGCCCTAAATGGGGACGCGTTCAGATAGCCATGCTGCGCGAAATGGCATCCATCACATTTGAAGACTTGGCTAAAGAGTCTCTCGGCATCCCTGTAGCCGTGCCAAATTTTGTTTAGGAATTCGTACGCCCTCCGAGCGTACATCCTTTTTAAGGAGAGTCTATGGACCCAGTTTTACTTTCTCGATTGCAATTTGCTCTCACCACTGTCTATCACTGGCTGTTCGTTCCATTGACGCTGGGAATGGGGTGGTTTGTGGCATTCATGCAAACTCGCTACTACCAGACCAAAGACGAAACCTGGCGTAAAATGTCCAAGTTCTGGGGAAAATTGTTCCTGATCAACTTCGCCATCGGCGTCGTGACAGGTATTGTGCAGGAGTTCCAGTTCGGCATGAACTGGAGCGAATACAGTCGTTATGTAGGAGATATTTTCGGGGCGCCGCTAGCAATTGAGGCTCTGTTGGCATTTTTCTTGGAATCAACGTTCCTGGGCATTTGGGTCTTCGGTGAAGGCAAAGTCCCCGAGAGGGTGCATTTGGCTTCGATCTGGCTGGTTGCAATCGGCTCGAATTTTTCTGCATTGTGGATTTTGCTCGCCAATGGCTGGATGCAACACCCGGTGGGTTTTGTGATCAATGAAACTAATCACCGCGCGGAACTAGTGAACTTTTTTGCACTTATTGGCAACCTGAAAGGCTGGCTGTTCTTCTGGCACACCATTTCGGATGGTCTGTTGATGGCCTCCTTTATGATCCTGGCTGTCAGCGGCTATCATCTTGCTCGAAAACAGAACGTTGATTTCTTCAAACGCTCGTTCAAGATTGCTTCCGTTGTTGGACTAGTCGCCGGGATATTAGTCTTTCTGGGCGGGCACACCATGGGTCAGTATATGTATGAAAACCAGCCCATGAAATTTGCATCGATCGAAGCACATTGGGAAACGTCACAACCGGCTGCCTTCTCCATTCTGACCATTGGTGATTTGACTGGCAAGCGCGAAGTCTGGTCTATTCGTGTTCCCAGAGTTTTAAGCTTCTTGGCCTGCAATAATTTCAATTGCGAAGTAAAAGGTGTCAATGAACTACAGCAGGAGGAGGTCCAAAAATTTGGACCTGGCGATTACATTCCTCTGATGGTTGTTACCTACTGGGGATTTCGCATCATGATGACGTTTGGCTTCCTGATGATCCTGCTTACAGCCTTCTTCGTCTGGGCAAACATGCGCGGTGATATTGCACAAGCCAAATGGATGAAGTGGCTGCCCTGGACGCTCGTCCTTCCCTATCTTGCAAACGCCAGTGGCTGGATTCTGACAGAAATGGGACGCCAACCCTGGATCGTTTACGGCCTGCTCAAAGTGCAGGATGCAGTTTCTCCGAATCTCACCACACTTGACCTGCTCATTTCCCTGATCGGCTATACAGCGATTTATGGTTCGCTGGCCGTCGCTATGGTCAAACTGATGAAAAAATACGCCATTGCCGGACCTGATGGTGCCATTCATGAATCGGTGGATGTTGAGCCCGAAAGTGGCAGCATTGGTGACATTTTGCCTGTGGGCGCACAAGACTAAGAAGAGAGGCAGAAAATGTCTTACGAATTTCTCCAAACCCTTTGGTTTATCCTCATCGCCGTATTATGGATCGGTTTCTTCTTCCTGGAAGGTTTCGATTTCGGCGTGGGAATGTTATTACCCTTCCTTGGCAAAAAGGATAATGAACGCCGCGCCATCATCAATACCATCGGTTCTGTGTGGGATGGTAACGAAGTATGGCTCCTCACAGCAGGCGGCGCTACGTTCGCGGCATTCCCAAACTGGTATGCCACCATGTTCAGCGGTTTCTATCTGGCTTTGTTTCTGCTCCTGATCGGACTGATCCTGCGCGGCATCTCCTTTGAATATCGTTCGAAAGATGCTGATCCGGTCTGGCGAAATCGCTTCGATTGGATGATCGCGATCGGTTCCTTCCTACCGTCACTCCTTCTGGGCACAGCATTTGCCAATCTGGCACGGGGTGTGCCCATTAATGCAGATATGATGTACACAGGCAACTTGTTTACCTTACTCAATCCATATGGACTGATTGGCGGCATTACGATGGTTTCTGTATTCCTGCTGCATGGTGCCAACTTCCTGACCTTGAAACTTGAGGGAGAACTGCGGGATCGCGCTCGTGAATTATCCAAAAAACTCTACTATGTAGCGGCTGCAGCGGTCCTCATGCTTGCAGTTGGCGCTTACATCTTCACGGATATCAGCACAAAGATTGGGATTAACCCGGGCGTGATGCCCATTGCCTCAGTGGTCGTCCTGCTTCTTACGATTTACTTCATCAACCGCAAGATGGAAGGCTGGGCATTCCTTTCCACTGGAGTTCACATCGTACTCACCCAGGTCGCTTTCTTCACACTGATGTTCCCACGTGTCATGGTCTCCAGTCTCAATCCTGACTGGTCGCTCACGATCTATAATGCGTCGTCATCACAATATACGCTCACTGTTATGTCCATCATCGCACTGATCTTTGTCCCTATCGTGCTCGCCTACCAGGGCTGGACGTACTACATGTTCCGCAAGCGTATTACTGCTGATAAACAAACATTGATCTACTAAACAAAATTTACCGATAAAATAGGCAGAGGGAATAAATATATCCCTCTGCCTATTCTTTTCCGAATTTCTTACTATAGAATTTCATGCATCGCAGGCTACTTTCCCTTACTCGTGACTCGCGTACCGCTCTCCTCTTAACGATCCTTTCTGGATTTTTAGCGGGTCTCTTGACAATTGGTCAAGCCTATTATCTTAGCAGTACTGTGAACGGCGTCTTTCTTGAGGGACAGACTCTAGCCGACGTTGCAGGTTGGCTGAGGCTTATCCTCATCCTTATCGCCGGACGCGCATTCATCACCTGGCTCAATGAAGTCAGCGCAAATCTCGTCGCAGTAAAGATCAAGTCTGATTTGCGCGAACGACTCTTCACTCATATTCTGAATCTCGGACCTGCCTACACCCGCGGACAGCGCACCGGTGAATTGACTACCGCCGCAGTCGAAGGCATTGAGGCGCTCGACGCGTATTACAGTCAATATCTGCCACAACTAGTTGTTACGGCCTTAATACCGATCAGCATTTTGATCGTCGTTTTCCCCATTGATTTGCTCTCGGGGATCGTCATGCTTATCACTGCCCCGCTTATTCCATTCTTCATGATCCTGATTGGGAAAGGGGCGGAGATCGTTACGAAGCGACAATATCAAACTCTTTCAAGACTTTCCGGGCATTTCCTCGACAGCCTGCAGGGTCTTACAACTCTTAAATTATTCGGGCAATCCAAAGCCCATGCGAAAAATATTGAAAAGGTCAGCAATCAGTTTCGTGACACAACATTGGACGTTTTGCGAATTACGTTCCTCTCGGCCCTTGCCCTGGAATTGCTCGCCACTCTCAGCACAGCTGTCATTGCCGTTGAAATTGGATTCCGCCTGCTCTACGCCAGGATGGAATTCCGCGAAGCATTTTTCATCCTTATCCTCGCCCCCGAGTTCTATCTACCCCTACGAAATCTGGGAGCCCGTTTCCATGCAGGAATGTCCGGGACAACCGCTGCGAAGCGGATCTATGAAATACTGGATACAGCGCTGATCAGCAATCAACCTTCAACAGTGAGCCGTCAACCTGTTGAAGAAATATCTTCGATTAGATTTGAAAATGTTAGTTACACCTATCCAGACGAGTCCACCCCCGCGCTGGAAAACATCAATTTGCAGATCAATACAGGTCAGCACATTGCTCTTGTCGGGCCGAGCGGCGCAGGGAAAACGACACTCGCCAATCTCTTATTGCGCTTCACAGAGCCAACAACTGGAAATATCAGGGTTAACTATGAACCATTAGTGGACATTTTCATTGACTCCTGGCGCACTCAAATTGCCTGGGTGCCGCAACGACCTCACCTTTTTCACGACACGCTGGCTGCAAATATTCGACTCGGTAAAGTAGATGCGACCGACGAAGAAATGATTGCTGCCGCAAAAGCAGCACATTTACACGATTTTATTGAATCGCTGCCCAAACAATATGAAACCATCATCGGTGAGAGCGGAGCGCGCCTGAGTAGCGGACAGGCGCAACGTCTCGCACTTGCGCGCGCCTTCCTGAAAGACGCGCCGATCCTTATTCTTGACGAACCGACCTCCAGCCTGGACCCTGAAACCGAATCTCTGCTCGAAGAATCCACACGCCGCCTCATGCAGGGACGTACAGTGATTACCATCGCCCACCGTCTGAACACAGTTTTTAGAGCAGATCAGATTATTTTGCTGGAGGAAGGTCATATCATCGAACAGGGTACACATCGAGAATTGCTTGCTAAGAACGGCACATATGCCGAAATGGTAAAAGCTTATGATGTCTCTGGTTTAAGTGTTGGACGTCCAGAGCTAAACACCACCCTTGATCTTCGTACTTCGACTTTGAGCATTCAACCCGAAAACAGACCCAATCCACCAGTCCGGAATCAGAAGCAACCCCCAATTATTTGGCGGTTACTTTCCTTTCTCGAGGGTTCCTGGAATTGGGTTGCCCTGTCTGTTTTACTGAGCACATTGACCATCGGCGCCAGCGTTGCGTTGATCGGAACATCGGCATGGCTAATTTCCACAGCAGCATTGCATCCATCTGTCGCCGATCTGGGTGTTTCAGTGGTTGGAGTGCGCTTTTTTGGGATCAGCCGCGGGCTTTTTCGCTATCTGGAACGGCTCGTTTCGCACAACGTCACCTTTCGACTGCTCGCCCGACTGCGCGTCTGGTTTTATGAAAAGCTTGAACCTCTGGCACCGGCACGTTTAATAGAATACAAAAGCGGGGATCTATTAGCGCGCGTTATCGGTGATGTAGAAACACTGGAAAATTTCTATGTGCGCGTCATCTCCCCATCTTTGACCGCGGTACTAATTGCACTGATCGTCTCCCTCTTTTTCGCCTCTTTCTACCCGCCAATTGCCCTGGTGTTAATTGGCTTTTTCGTTAGTTTAGGCTTGATCCTGCCACTCTTGGCCCAGTTCTTGAGCCGCGCATCCGGACAACGCCTCATCACTCAGCGCGCAGAGATTCAATCTCAACTTGTGGATGGGATTCAAGGGATGGCGGACCTGCTCGCTTTCGGACAGGGAACAAGGCGCGCCCAGCAAGTTACATCCACCGGCACGGAATATGGTTCGACGCAAAAACAAATGGCGCGCATCAATGGAGTCCATTCGGCGCTTGGAACACTGCTCACCAATCTAGGTTTATGGCTTGTCCTGGTATTGACCATCCCACAGGTAACAGCCGGGAATATTAAGGGAGTTATGCTTGGAACGTTCGCGTTGATGACCCTGGCTTCATTTGAGGCCGTCAATCCCCTACCCCTCGCGGCCCAAATGTGGAACTCATCTCGTGCGGCGGCGAAACGGTTATTTGAAGTGGTCGATGCAGAGCCAGCGGTCAAAGCGATAGGGAAAAAGAAACTAGAGATGGGTCCACCCATCAGCCTCCAATTCTCTAATCTCTCATTCTCCTATCCAACTCAATCAATACCGGCTTTGCAGCAAGTATCTTTTGACGTTCCTGCAGGGAAATCAATTGCCATTGTTGGACCAAGCGGCGTAGGAAAGAGT
>DATFQC010000362.1:0-6710 GCA_035264425.1 Anaerolineales bacterium | reverse complement strand
ACAAACGCCACTTCCAACTCGATCAAGGCAGGCATCAACGTTTCTGGGACAAATTGTCCACCATAGGGACCGAATTTAGGAGGTAATAGAGTTGTCATCATCCTGTTTATGCCAAAGTCAGGAGACTTTGGACTCCTCTCTTAGGACTTTCACAAAAGCTTTCATCTTGCTAGCATCTTTCACACCTGGAGTGGACTCCACACCCGAAGCCACGTCCACGCCCCAGGGCTTGACTCTGCGGACCGCTTCCGCGACATTTTCTGGCGTCAAACCGCCCGCCAGCAACAACGGATACTTTTTCGCCAACTCTGCCGCGCCATTCCAATCGGCCATGACACCTGTTCCACCATATGCACCTTTCACAGAAGCGTCCACCAACAGGGCTGGCGGAGCGGCCCTTGCAAGTCCATCTACATGCTCAGGGACTCCACGAAATGCCTTGAACGCTTTTCCATCCAGAGCACGCAACATCTCGGGTGTTTCATCCCCATGTAATTGGGCAAGGCTTAATCCCAGTGTATCCAGCGTTGCACAGATAACCCCTGTTGGCACATTTACAAACACACCCACATACATAATATGTCCGTATTTCCGCATCACAGACATAATGTCGCGGCACCTGCCAACGTCGATATAGCGCGGACTTTTTGGATAAAAGTTGAAGCCGATGAGGTCTACACCAGCCTCCATTGCAGCGAGGGCATCTGTTATAGTTTTGATTCCGCAGATTTTTATCTTTGTCATAGCTCAAACATCAATTTTTTGCGATGGCACACCATGTTCAATGGTTGAGGTTCGACCCGAAAGTTCACGGACCTTGGCGCCAATATCATCCGAGGTCACCAACGCTTCCCCAACCAGGATTGCATCCACATTTGCATTTGCTAATCGTTCCACATCTCCTGCCGTGAAAATACCAGATTCGGCGACAACCGCGATTCCAGAAGGAATTATGGGACGCAATTTTTCTGTTGTTTCAAGAGTAACATCGAAGGTAGCAAGGTTACGATTGTTGATACCGATCAATTTCACATCTTTCAATTTCAACGCTCGTTCCGTTTCCGCCTGATCGTGGACTTCGACCAAAGCAGTCAACCCCAGCTGCAAGGCACAGGCGTGTAAATCGGCGAAGAGACCATCGTCAGTCAATGCGGCGGCAATCAGGAGGACAGCGTCAGCGCCGTTGGCTCGGGCTTCGTAGAGCTGGACTTCATCAATGATGAAGTCTTTTCTGAGAAGTGGCAGTTCCGAGCGCCTTGTAAACCGCAATTCATACAGCGTTTCAAGCTTTCCCATAAAGAATTTTTCATCGGTTAATACTGAAATAGCAGACGCGCCGTTTTGGATGTAAATGTCCGCGACCTGGAGGAGGTCGAGGTGCGGAACAAGAATCCCTTTAGAGGGAGAGGCGCGCTTGAGTTCGGCAATCAGGCTCGGGCTTCGCGAGACCTGGCGGCGCCTAATTGCGGAAAGAAAATCTCGAGGCGCAGGCGCAGAGTCCGCGGCGCGGCGTACGGCCTGGATATCTAGCGCCGCTATCTCCACCTGTTTGTGTGCGATGATTTTTTCGAGAATGCTCATTGGATCGTTTGGAAACTCTGTGAATATTCAATCAATGCATTCATCTTAGCGAGCGCTTGACCACTATCGAGCGAAACTTTTGCTTCTTCCAGGGCAGATTTGAAGTCGCCAGTTTCGGCCGCGAGAGCGGCTGCCGCGTTGAGGAGAACCGCATCGCGGCGAGCACCATTGAGTTTGTTGGAGAGAAGGTCACGCATCATCGCGGCGGATTCGTCAGGCGTGCCACCCCGCAAGTCTTGAACAGTCGAAGGCGCAAGACCGAGATCCGTCGGATTGAGATCGTAGGTCTCGACCGCGCCCTCCCTGAGATGGCTGACGCGATTGGCACCTGTGGTATTGAGTTCATCGAGACCGTTCGCGCCGTGAATGACAAGCGCAGCCCTGGAACCGAGTTCATTGAGGACGTGCGCGAGCGGTTCGGTGAGTCTGGCATCGTAGACACCTGTGAGCTGGATGTTCGCGCCCGCAGGATTGGTAAGTGGACCGAGAATATTGAAGATGGTACGCTGACCCAGCTCCTTACGCGGACCGATGGCATGTTTCATGGCAGGGTGAAATTTTGCGGCAAACATAAACCCAATGCCTATTTGCTCAATGGCTTGTGCAATCTGTTCGGGTGTAAGCTCGAGGCTGACACCCAGAGCAGAGAGAACATCCGCAGCCCCACAATGAGAAGATTGGGCACGATTGCCGTGCTTGGCAACCTTGCGTCCCGTGCCCGCAAGCACAAACGCCGCGGCGGTTGAGATATTGAACGTGTGAGCGCCATCTCCACCGGTCCCGACGATATCATAAATGGGTTCGGTTGTATCGAGTTTGACCTTGACGGCGACATTGCGCATGGCGCGGACCGAGCCTTTGATTTCAGGAATGGTCTCACCTTTCATGCGCAGCGCAACAAGATACGCGCCGATCTGCGCCTGGGTAGCTTGTCCCGTCATGATGATGGTCATCGCTTCCTCAGCTTCAACGTCAGTAAGGTCGGTGCGGTTGATAGTCTTGGCAATAAAAGGTTTAAGCATGGATTGTTCTCCTTTCGCGGGAGCAGGATTCAAGTCTAAAAAGTTTTTGAGGATTTGTTTGCCGTGTTCTGTCAGAATGGACTCAGGATGAAATTGCACTCCATACGTTTGATGTTCGCGATGTTTGAGGCCCATAATCTCTTCTTCCGGCGTGATGGCGGTCACTTCCAGCTCGGCAGGGATGGGGTCATACACCACCAGCGAGTGATAGCGCATGGCTTCAAATGGGGAAGGAATCCCTTTAAAAATGCCCTGCCCGTTGTGAGTCACTTTGGAGGTCTTACCGTGCATCAAACGCTGGGCGCGGTCTACCCTGCCGCCGAAGACTACACTGAGGCATTGATGTCCGAGACAGACGCCGAGCACGGGGATCTTGCCATCGAAATGTTTGATGGCGTCGGCAGAAATGCCGTCATCCTTAATGGGTTCGCCAGGTCCAGGGGAGATGACAAGATGCGAAGGATTGAGCGAGATAAGCTGATTCATCGTGACCTGATCATTGCGGAAAACTTTGATATCCGCGCCGAGTTCGCCGAAGTATTGGACGAGGTTGTAGGTGAAAGAGTCGTAGTTATCTATAAGTACAAGCATAGGTCACTTCCTTACGACCATGGACCATTGACGATGGACCATGGTCAATGGTCTATAGTCATTGATCGTATTCACCAAAAATATCCACTTGATCGACAAACAAATCGAGTGAGTAAGACAAGCCAGTCTTCTCGCGGACGAGTTCCATCGTTGCTTTGGCTTCGGCCTGCATGCGGCGGATGCCATGGGCAAGGACATCATTGGGAATCATGGGATGGGCAAGGAAGTAGGAGCGCTTTTCGCGGAATGGTTCCAGGAAGTTGTTGATGGCGACCGCGAGCTTTTGCTTGACTTCCACATCGCCGACTTTCCCAACGCGATAACGTTCCTTGAGATCATCCACTTCGGCTTTGGAGGGATTGAACGCATCGTGATAGATGAAAACAGGATTCCCTTCAACCGTCCCCGGGTCAGTTGCGCGCAGGCGTTTGGGATCGGTATACATGTTCATCACTTTTTGCTTGACAGTCTCAGGATCATCAGAAAGGTAAATGGCATTGCCGACTGATTTGCTCATTTTGCTTTGTCCGTCTGTGCCAACCAGTAAGGGAACATCCCCAATGATGGAATCGGGTTCGGGGAAGACTTCGCCGTAGAGATTGTTGAAGCGACGCGCCAGTTCACGCGCCAGTTCCACATGCGATTGATTGTCGCGGCCCACAGGGACAACCTGGGCGCGTGGAAGCAAAATATCCACAGCCTGAAGGACAGGATAGCCGAGCAGACCAAACGGCATGGAGTCGATATTGGCGTCACGCGCCATATCCTTGAGCGTAGGCATGCGTTCGAGACGTGGCACGGTGACCAGCATCTCAAAGAGCAGATTCAACTGATACGTCTCCGGAATCGCCGATTGCACAAAAATCGTGCTGACCTCCGGATCAATCCCAACGGCAAGATAGTCCAGCACCGTTTCGCGGATGTAGGTGGGAATTTCTTTGATGGATTGCGGATCGGGTTTGGTTGTGAGCGTATGCAAATCCGCAATGATGAAGAAGGATTCATATTGGTGTTGCAAGCGCACCCGATTGGCCAAAGAGCCAACGTAGTGACCGAGATGTAGTCGCCCTGTGGGGCGATCACCGGTCAGGAGGCGAGGTTTTTGTGAGTTCATAAATTATTTCCTTTCATTCCATGTACGTCATTGCAAAGGCAGTGTTTTCCGCCCGAGCAATCTCATCACAAGGAGATAAGACTTTTTGATGAGATCATCCCGTTTCACAGGAGATTGCCACGTCGCTGCGGTGCGACTCCTCTAAATGATATGCTAACTATTTGTTTCAGCAACATCAATCGCTTTCAACATGGCGCTGGCTTTGTTTACGGTCTCCTGGAATTCAGTGGATGGATCTGAATCCGCGACGATGCCTGCGCCCGCCTGCACCGTGAACGTGTTGCCGCGCCCGACCATGGTGCGGATGGCGAGACAAGTGTCCATGTTGCCATCGAAGCCGAAGTAGCCGACCGTGCCTGCGTACGCGCTCCGCGCATCGGGTTCAAGCTCAGAGATGATTTCGAGCGCACGCACTTTTGGCGCGCCGCTGACGGTCCCGGCGGGAAAGGCAGCGCGTACCAGATCAAACGCGGTCAGGTTAGTTTTCAGCTTGCCTTCAACGTGCGAGACAATGTGCATGACGTGTGAATATTTTTCGATGGTGAAGAAGTCGGAGACCTTTACTGTACCATATTCACACACGCGACCCAGGTCGTTGCGACCCAGGTCTACCAGCATTACATGCTCGGCACGTTCTTTCGGATCGGCGAGGAGTTCCTGTGCGAGGGCAGTGTCAGCGTCCGCGTCGGCTCCTCGAGGGCGCGTCCCCGCGATCGGTCGAAGAGAAGCGGTCCGCCCCTCCAGACGGACAAACATCTCGGGCGATGAGCCCACAATAAACAACGGTTCCTCATCCACGATGCCAAAGTCAAAGAAGAACATGTAGGGCGAGGGGTTGAGGCGTCGCACGGCCCGATATACATCAAACGGCTCCACGTTCGTTTCGCGTGTGAAGCGTTGCGAGAGCACGACCTGAAAAATGTCACCTGCTGCGATGTGCTCCTTGGCATCGCGCACCATGTCTTCAAATCGTCCCTGCGTCATGTTCGAGCGGGTCCTGGAAGATTGCACATCCTGAGTTTGCGCGGGCGGAAGCGATTGATGAATGCACGCTTCAATTTCATCCAGTTTGCGATTGACGGCTTCGACATTGCCATCTAGAACATTCGCGATGAGGGATAGGCTGCGGCGCGCGTGATCGAATGCAATGACGGTATCGGCGAGCAAATAAATCCCATCAGGGATTTGACCCCGCTTCATGCTAGGCTTCAGAGTTGGTTCGAAATGTCGAACGGACTCGTACCCAAGATAGCCCACCAACCCACCGATGAAACGAGGCACACCTGCCTGAGGCGAAAATTTGTAACGACTCATCTCCTCCTGCAGAAAATAGGTTGGGTCAACGTTTTCCTCGAATGAGACGACACGCGAAGAGTCGGACTCGATGATTTCGATTTCGTTGCCACGGATCATGTATTGCGCCCTGGGTTTGATGCCCATAAATGAATAACGCGCGATCCGCTCCCCGCCTTCCACGGACTCTAATAAAAATGATGGGCCCTGCCCGCGCAATTTCAGATAGACGCTGATGGGTGTCTCGAGGTCGGCAGAGAGTTCACGGATAACAGTTTGCAGGGCAGGTGTTGCTTGAGTGGTGGCTGTTGCTTCTACTAACATAGTTGCTCCTTGACGATGGACCATTTTATGGTCAGTGGTCCGTCCTCCATGGTCTGATTTAAAACAGACTCCCCTCCTGTCCATTGGGACGAGAGGGGAGTCTCGTGGTGCCACCCAAGTTAACGCATTGCTTGTTTAACAAAAATTTCCCTGTGTGATGCAACAGGGAAATGAGCCAGCGTCACTCTTTTCAGGTACGGTCTTAACTAAGACTTATACCCTTACTCTATAACGGGAGTTCCCGAATTGGGTTACTTGCGTTTACGTGTTCGCCCATTCAACTCGGAGGTCCATTCGGCTTCTGCGCATTTGCCTTGCTTTCAGACTACGGTCATTCCCGACCGCGTGCTTGGCTCTCTGGAAATCGCTTTGAAGCATACTCGTCCTCGTCAGCGTTTTTGGATATTATTGGGCGAGATTTTATGTCAGAGGGCGAGATGTGTCAAGGGATAGAGTACCACCGAAAAAGGTTGCGCACCGTCTAACCATCACTCAACTAGGATTTACGGTTCTTCTAGTTGAGGATAATATTTTCTTAATTTGACTATACGAAGAAAGTGTGGTATAATTAATTACCAAAATCTAAAATTTTGGAGCATCCCCATGAAACAAGACAATTTAATAAAAGAGTTTTTCGAACAGGTCGAGCAAGCCAGCAACACACTCGATCTGGAGCTCATCGATTCACAATTTGCAGACCAGTTCATCTTTGCTGACCCAAACGGAACGCGCGTCATTGAGAAACAGAAATTTCTGGCCTTCCTCCCCCAACGAAAGGAATTTTT
>DATFQC010000361.1:0-4991 GCA_035264425.1 Anaerolineales bacterium | reverse complement strand
GACAATCAGCGGCTTCCCTTCCCCTTTTCCACTCAAGCGGGCAAACACATTCCCCGTGTCATCAATACAGACATCATTCAATTTCTCAGCGAGGAACAGCTCTTGTACGAACTCTGCCCTCTTCTGCTCCTGAAACGTGGGTGCAGGAATTTGCTGGATCTGAATTGCAAGTTCAATCATACGCTTCATAACATCATTGTTCACACTGCCCTCACCATATTTCTTAATGCGCTCAGGCGCGCTTCTGCCAGGCCTGGCAACACATCCAGTGGGTAGAACGCGCCGCTTCCCTCGAGCTTCAATGAAGCCGATACATTCCCATATAACACCCCCTCCAGTGGATCATAATTTTTGCAATAGCCGGCCAAGAAACCTCCACAAAATGCATCACCTGCACCGGTCGGGTCAGCAAGGCGGGCCGGATACGCCGGGATTTCCCACTTATGTTTGTTATTTGCATCATAAAGTAATTGGCCGCGTGGTCCACATTTGATCACAACATACTCGCAGCCATACATCGAGACCGCTTCCGCCATTTTCCAAAGATCATACGTTTCCCCCCAGAACAAGTTACTCAATTCCTCCTGTGAAGGAAGGAAAGCTGTCACACCATTGAGCAGGGCTGGCAATTCGCGGCGCGCGGTTCGCGTCATAGTCGCTGGTCCGGGATCCAACACGAACGTATGCACACTGCCAAGTTTCATACCTGCGATCAATTGAGTTTGCGTGACAAGATCCATTGGACACAACAGGGCAGCCCGGGCGGTCAAATAATCGCTTGGAATGTCGGTAATAATCAACATGCTTTCGCGGTCAGGTTTCTTTTTATCATCGGGAGGCTGATAGCCCAGCAGGGACTTGGGAAACGTCATGTCGCGCCGCGCAAAATGAGAAACCGGGTTGATTCGGTTCGCTTCAAAAGCTTCGCTATAGGCGACGAATTCTCTTACATCCAGGTTTTTGGAAATCACGCGAATGCCAGAAGTATCAAACCCGCGCGCCATGCACTGATTCAGCCACTCACGCGGATAATCATTGCCTACACGACCCACCAGGCCAATTTCTGATTCCCATACTCGAAGCCCAGCCGCGGCATAAAGCAGGCTCCCGCCCGGTACGTCCAGCCGTGGGTGGCCGATAGCCGGTAAAAGGTATTCACGGGTCAACTGACCAAAAACTAAAAACTGGGGCTCCATATTTTGAGGTAATTATAAAAGAAAAGGTGGCAGTCACCCAAGACTGTCACCTGATCAAACGGATTCTCACAAAATGATAATTACTCAACAAATGGGTTCGTCGACACTGCGGAATGTTGGGTTTGCTCAGCAGGGAGGAGAAAAGTGAAACTACTTCCTTTCCCTTCTTCACTTTCTACCCAGATGCGCCCGCCATGCAGTTCTATCAGGGCTTTGGCAACGGCAAGTCCCAATCCCATGCCTCCATATCGGCGGGTGAGGTGAGATTCGACCTGGAAGAATCGTTCAAATACGCGTGGCAGATCTCTGGCGGGAATGCCAATGCCATCATCGCTCACAACAGCCTTGAAATAACCGGCATCTTCCTCAAGTTTCACTGTCACATGACCATTCGCTCCTGTGAATTGGAGGGCATTCTTCATCAGGTTGCTTAAAGCAATCCCAAGCTTCACTTCATCTGCATCCAAATAAAATGGAGAATTCCCCAGTTCAGATTTTAGAGTAATGTTTCTGGAGTTTGCCTCATCCTGAAATGTCAGGATCACATCCTCTACAATCTTCGCCAGTGAGACCCTTTGATTGCGAATACGTGCTGCTCCGGTTTGAACATTATCCACATCTGAGAGATTCTCAACAATATCTTTTAGTTTTGTGGCATTGCGGATGATCATGTCGAGCTGTTCAGCATAGTCTGTGCCCGCCGTCTCACGCAGGAAGGTGGCATGACCAAGAATCAAGCCAAGCGGAGTCCGCAGCTCGTGGGAAGCGATCGCAATGAAGTCCGTTTTGAGCCGTTCCAGCTCCGCCAGTTCGACACTGGTTGCGCGTACCTTGCGCTGAAGCGTGACGTTTTGCATTGCCTGCGCCGCCAGCGCCGCCAGTGTTTCCAGGATGGTCAGGTCTTCTTCGGTATAATGTATGTTGTCTTTTTTATTTAGCGCTTCCAACACGCCAATAACTTCACCGCGCACCACGAGCGGGACTGCAACAAGAGAGTTTGTCTCATGTCTCGTTACGCGGTCAACAACCTTGAAATGACGCTGATCCATCTTTGCATCCTGGATGATCAACGGCTGGCCGCGACGGTATACCCAGCCTGCCGCACTTCCATCCAGCGGAACGCCCATGGGCCGAAGCAAATCGCGTTGAAACCAGTGCATTGCAAGGAAACGCAATTCCTCAGCGGCTTCATCATATTCAAGAATTGATGCCAGCTCGCTATTGGTTAGTTCGGTGGCTTCGCTGATAACAGTTTGTAAAAAAGATTCAAGATCAGGTGCCGTGGTTAAACCCCGCACAACTTCCAGCAAACGTTCCAGATGATCGATGCGTTCGTTGGTGGCCATTTCACGCATTATACAACATGGATTGCTTTAAAGAACAGGTATTTTGTTTTACTCAAGTAAACGACCTATTCACATATAAGGAGATCTCATTTCATGGCAAGTAAAAAAGTACGTGTCGCAATTATTGGCGTTGGAAACTGCGCCTCCTCGCTCGTACAAGGTATCCAGTTCTATAAAGACGCTGCAGACGATGCCCTCGTCCCTGGCATTATGCACGCACGCCTCGATGGATATCATATCCGTGACATCGAATTCACCATGGGCATCGATGTCAATGTGACAAAGGTTGGTAAGGTGAGTCGAACGAATAATGTCACGACCTTACGAAGGTTTTGAGCCTTCGCAAGGTTTTAAACACCTATGCATAAAGTTACTCGCGCTTTTCTACGTTTAAGCCTATTTGCCATACTATTGAGCGCGTGTCAGCCCGTGCCTGCTTCCACGCCGGATATGAGCGCCGCACTCACGCAAGCTTTTGGGACTGCGGTCGCACAACTACAACCCACAGCAACTCTCATTCCAAGTGATACGCCTATTCCCAGCGCAACTGCGGTTCGCACACCGCCCGCCCTTCCCTCCACATTTGTTGCCAGCCAGCTCAATCCGCTCGATACGCCCCACACCTACATTCAGGATACCTGCCAGTATCTCCAGGATAAGTGGAATTCCAAGAATGCCGCGCCCGGAACCGTAGTGATGGTGGTGATGTTCCATGGCATCATCAAAGGTCAGGTTGAAAAAGACAATCAAATCAGCGTCAGCGATTTCAAGAAAATAATGAGTGATATGCATGATATGGGCTTCCAGGCGATCAACACCCAGCAACTGGCAGATTTTTTGTATACAAATGCTAAAATCCCAGAGCGTTCGGTTCTGTTTATCGTAGATGATCGTCATACCGCGCAAAACTTCAACGATCATTTTCGAACCTATTGGGAGCAATGGGGATGGCCAGTCATCAATGGCTGGATCAGCGCATTTGGCGGCGACGATCAATTTTTGCAAGAGAATGTGGCGCTTTCAAATGAAGGCTGGGTAGATTATCAATCTCATGGCTATATCCATAACCTCAACATGAGTGATAGCTCCACAGATGAATTCCTCACCGGAGAGTTGCAGGGTTCAATCACTAACTTCCAGAAATATTTCAACAAGACACCGATTGCCATCATTTGGCCGGGAGGCGGATTTGGACGCCGGCCTGTTGAGTACGCCCGAAAATTCGGCTACAAACTTGGTTTTACCATTAACCCGCGCGGACCCCTCATGTTCAACTGGATTCCGCAGTCAGACACAAATGATCCAGCTCGCCCCGCTTATCTCCCTGAAGGCCCAGCCGGAGATCCGCTTATGACCTTGCCTCGTTATTGGGATACAGATGTACGTGCCCATCTCGATACAGTGCGCACCATTAGTAAAGAGGCTGCTGCGTATGCCGATCAAAACAAGGCGACCGAACTTGAATATTACAATATCATGTGTGCGCCAACCTATGGGGCGATGCCCTAATGCTTATGCTGTGTAGAGAAAAGCGTTGATAACCCACCCATGAACTCATCAGAATTTCGAGATTATAAAATTCGTTATCGTTCAGCCATTCGCAAGGTTTTGGAAGAAGCCGAACGCGGTCGGTTGGATGAGTCGGGCTTCCCTGCCTATTCCCATCTCAACCCATTGATCAACTGGTTGTTCTGGCAAAGGCTCCGCACAGCCATGAATTACATCGAAAAATATACGCCTTATGAAAACATTTTGGATTTTGGTTGTGGCAGCGGCGTGATGCTGCCTTTTCTCGCGCAACACGTCAGGCAGGTGACTGCCATAGATATTGATCTGGTTCCTCTCGAAAGCTTGAAAAAACACATTCCTCTGGCAGAAAACGTTCATGTTCTGGATGCCAATCAGATATCGCTTTCACAATTGACGCCAAAATCATTCGATCTGATCAACGCTCTCGACGTACTCGAGCATGTGGATGACCTCTCTACTACCCTTCGTGACTTGCTACATCTCCTTAGGCCCGGCGGGCGATTGCTTGTCTCCGGACCTACTGAAAATATCTTCTATCAAATGGGGCGCAAACTGGCCGGTCCTGAATTTTCGGGGGACTATCATGAGCGCGGTACCGCAGAGATCAAGCGTGAACTGGCTCGCCTGACCTGCGTCAGGCAAATCGCAACACTCTATTGGCCTGCGCCGCTCTTCGAAATCTTCGTGGCACAGGTGCCATAGGCGTCACAACTTATCAGTGGGGATGTATACTATACAGGATGGATTTTCAAGCCTATATCCCAGGATTAAGCCCGGTGGAGCCGGGGCCGCTGGCGAGATTTACGCCTCCTCTGGAAGAGGGCGTCGTCTCCGCCTGGCTTCCGCTTCACACGCCGGCCGGCAGCTGGGTGCTGGACCCGTTCGGATTCTCGCCGCGGCTGGCGCTCGAAGCCGCGCG
>DATFQC010000360.1:0-11579 GCA_035264425.1 Anaerolineales bacterium | reverse complement strand
TATGGTCTGCCTATGCATTCATATTACAGCGTCAGGTCGAGCAAGCGCTGCAAGCCGGCCAGGCAGCTCTCGCGATGTTCAAGAAGCTTGAAAATCCCTTCGGCATATCTGTTGCTTCCGGACTCATTTTGGGAATCATTTTCATGACGACCGGTGACCGGGTCGCAGCGAAAGAACATTTCCTACAGGGACTACAACCCGCGGAAGAGATCAATTATCTGAGGCTGCTCCAGATCATTAATGACAACCTGGGCACCCTGGCGCTCCTGGATGGCAATTTTGAGCAGGCCCGGGAGTTCTTTCTCAAGAGCCTGCGGATCAGCCAGGGCTCCGGGCAAACCCGCGAAATGCTGGCTTCTCTGCGGGACCTTGCCCAGGTACGCATGGCGCAAGACCATCCAGAGGCCGCGCTGCAGCTCTTGGCTGTTGTTCTCCAGCATCCTGCCAGTGACCAGAACTCGTTGAACCGCCCCGAACGGTTGCGCGATGAAGCCGAAAAATTGCGGGCACAGCTTGAGCCGCAATTGGATCCTTCCCTATATCAATCGGCGTGGGCGATCGGTCAAAGACAGCGCCTGGCAGAGGTTGTGGCACAGATCCTGAATTGAATTAGTTAATACGCAACCGGGCTGACAATGACATATCGATCATGGACAGCTCTTCCTAGTAACCAACAAATTCCTTCCCTTTGCGTTTTACCCGCGCCGCAAGCGTGATGGCGGAACGAGGGGAAAGTTAAAAACGGAAACTAAAAAGCAGCACCCATATATGGGGGTCGAAACGAGGCCAAACGCGTGATTCTAGCTAAAACCTTCCTTGCTGTTGCTTTGCTGCATCCTTGCTGGATCCTTGCTAGAGCCTTGCTAGCTGAAAATCACCCCCATATATGGACAGGCGGTATTTGAATATTCTCTCGTTTCGGAACCTGTACGGGACCTGTGTACGACCAGTGTACGACCTGTCCACGCTGCCTATATCCTCCTATATGCTTGGCCACCTCTCTCATTCGTTTTCTGTTCTAGGTACACGTAACAATCCCCGGACTGGCCAATTTGTCTAACCCCTTGATTTCTCTGGCAGTATATCCCCAGTCCGGATAAAAGGACCGTTCCGCAGTCCCTTTACCGCTTGCCTGTAATTGACACGTAGTAATCGCCGAAGACAGTGGAAATTTCACGCAAACCTAGTTCGACGGTTGTCCTTACGGATGAATTACTTTATTCCTATTAATCAGCTTTAAATTGAAAGCTAATTTTTGAATTTGTTGGCACAATAAGCAAGGGCCACTAGAGGGTTGGCATGAGATTTTACATTGTCGAATGAGCAATTCACTGGTTTGGAAGTCTTTCAGAAAACATCAGCAGGATGATTCATAACTCCCTCAGCGCCTCCACTACTTTGAGTGTTGCTAGTCGTCTTGCACTGATTAATGTACTTGCGACCATACCGATTAGCACAAGCAGTCCGAGCAATACTAATTCCATTGCCGGGATAGAGAGTCCATGAGCGGGAATGGTGAAAATGACCCCCAATAGAAGCACAAGCATGAAAGCCAAACCAATTCCGACCAGCGCGCCAATGACCAGACTAAGTCCACCAATGGTAGCTGCTTCGATGAAGAGAAAACGGCGCAAGTGGCTGAGGTTTGCACCGAGTGCACGCATGGCTCCGAACTCTCGCTGACGTTCATTGATCATGGCAAGGAGGAAAATCGCTAAACCAACAGAGGTGACAAGCAGGGTATAGAACAATTCCATGCGACCCAAGCCACCCAAATTAAGCGAAGTGAGAGAACTCGATTCGGCTTTGACCACCGTTTCGATGTTAGAGATTCGCACAGGCATAACATTTTTGTACTTTGCTGCAAGGTCCGCAGAAACCTCTTTGATCATGGTAGGCGAACCGTTTGTTTTCAGCAGGAAGTAATCCATGGCGGGGTTGCCTGAGCTTTCAATCATAAAATCCCGGTTGAGTATGAAGTCTGAATCATACGCCGAGGTGGGAAAATAGATGAACAAACCTACTGTAGTTGCTTGAACATCCTTATATTCATTTGTGTTGCGATTATAAAGGCGCAAGAGTACAGAGTCGCCAACAAAGATGTTATATCGCTCCGCTTGCTCAACGGAGATAATAATCCCATTGGGAGTATTTGCCAGCGCATCAAGGATTTCGTTTGCGGAGCCTGCTGCATATTGATTTGTATGATTGTTGATGGCATCAATGGTTTGTTGCGCGGTGCCGTCCACGAAAAAACTGTCGGGCAGGTAAGCTGTCTTTCGGAAAGAAGGCAAATCGATGCCATATACCGTATTCTTTTCAGAGCCCACCAGCGCCATAGGATCACGAGCAACAGCGCTCACGCTTTGTACACCTGGAAGCATAAGCTCATTAGCAAAATCTGCTGTTTGGGGTGTATTAAGGGCAGGGGTGAAGCGAACATCTGATCCGACAATATATTGCGCATCAAGTTGTTTCTCAAGGGTATATGTCTGCTGAAAAAGTGCCAGGCTCACACCAAAAGAAAGCGTCAAAGCAATGACGGAGGTAGCAGTACTAATTCGCTTCGCTCGCCTCGCAACCGATTTTCCACCGACTTCGCCGATTTCACCAAACACCCGACGAGCGATTGCGGCAATCGAATTGGCGGATGCATTCAATCCTTTTTCAACTACTCTAAGGGTAAGCAGAATAATTCCGACCCACGCAAAAAAGGGAGCCAGGAAAATGTAGAAAGAAAGTTGCACCGACGCTGCCTCATTCACTGGAGGTCGGAAGCCACCGTTGCGTTGCGTAATCACAAGGACAACCGCAGCCACTCCCAACAGGATGACATCTAGGTATGATCTTTTCCAAAACGGCTCTATTTCCACACGGCGCGTGATACGACGCTCCTGTGTGATCTCACGACGCATTGCACCAAAGCTGGGAATAAAAGCAGCAAAGAATGCTAGAACCAGACCTGCGAGGAAAGCAAGTAATGCGGAATTGGCGAACATCCCCCAGTCAAAACCGACTGCAAACGGGTTCAGGTGATTAGAATTGCTTCCCAGAGTGGAAATAAAGAGGGTCAATAAGCCAAAAAGAAGCCCAAGAAAAGAACCGCCTATGGCAAGAAAAACTGCCGTAAAGGCAATGATGAGTCCAATTTGGGATGGTGTAGCCCCACGTGTCCTTAAGAGACTAAGTTCGCGGCGTTGAAATTCTGCAAATAGTTCCGCGGCGAACTTTGCTAGATAGGCTGCTAATGCTACGCCTGGCAGACCAAGAAAGATAAATAAGATTTTGGCGGAAAGCACATCTTTGCTGGCGTTCTTGAACGCGGCCGAAAGGTTGTTAATCGCTTTTAGTTGGCCGGAGAACTGCCGCTCCACAGAGCGACGTAATGCTTCCGTTCGTAAATCTGCCACGAGAGGATTTGATGGGAGAAGCGAACGATCAATCTTGACGTGAATTTGCGGGTCATAAATAAGGGCACCCGGCGCAAGGTTGGCAGGAGGATTGGCAGCAGAAAGGATCAGCGGCGCTTGCAGGGTTTGCCTAAACCATGATGTATCCACAAAGACTACATCTGCCACAACCGCATTTTCTGCCTCGGAAGCGACGGTGAACAGCGTGTCGGCATTGTCCATATTAACGACACCTGTGATGGGCAATATGACAGGCTTCTCTACGCCATTGAAGGTCAATTGAACTTCGTTGCCGATTTTCAAGCCGCGTGCAATCGCCATCGCCTCACTGACCATCAACCCAGAGGGCTCAAACTTGCCTTCACTGATCTGCAAAATATCAAACGTCTGAAAATAAGAGGGATCAATTACAAACATGCGACCCGACGGGGAAATTTGCTTATCCCCTACTTTTTGCGCGGAAGCAAAATCGGCGGCGGCCAAAGGTTCTGCCGCGGAAATGCCGCGCTGGGCCCGAGTTGGTTCCAGCATATCGGTGACAATAACATCCGGTTTTGTCGCGTGGACAATGATGTCTACTCTGACGGGGGCAATGGCTGTCGCTGTCATTTCTCGCGAGGTCGCGTCCACAAAGAAAAGGATCCCGGCAAACAAGCCAACGGCTAAGGCAAGTCCAAATAGATATGTCGCAGTGCGACGCGGGTTTCGTGTGATCAATCTCCAGGCGTAGACAAAGGCCATGATGTCTTTCCTCCACTACCTTGATTCGAGCTCTGTTACCGCTCCTGCTGGTCCAGCCGAGCGGTGTAGAACTTCGACGAGCTGCCCATCTTTGAGCTGGAGAATTCGATCAGCATAGATAGCGACTTCAGGATCATGGGTGACCATGATGAGAGTAAGGTTTCGTACGCGCTTCAAATTGACCAAAGCATCGATGATATCCGCGGAGGTCGCGCTATCAAGGTTACCCGTGGGTTCGTCGGCGAGGAGGATTTGTGCCGAGTTGGCAAGCGAGCGCGCGATCCCCACGCGTTGCTGCTGTCCTCCAGAAAGTTCATCGGGCAGGTGATCGGCTTTTTCTCTCAAGCCGACCAACGCGAGCAACTCTTCGGCACGGATAAGGCGCTCATGTGCGGAAATACCCTCCAGAAGCATGGGAAATTCCACATTCTCACGAGCCGTCAAGATCGGGAACAAATCATGCCGTTGAAAAATAAATCCTAATTTTTGTCGACGCAAAGCCGCCAACTGCTCTTCATTGTATTCCCGCAAATCATGGTGATCGAGCAGCACTTTGCCAGAAGAAGGCTGATCCAGGCCACCCAGCAGATTGAGCAACGTAGATTTTCCGCTACCACTTGGGCCCATAATGGCAACAAACTCACCTTTTTTGATCATGATATCGACCGAATCCAATGCAGTAATCGTCTCACGACCCACAGAATAAAGGCGCGTCAAATCAATGGTTTGTAAAGCAATATTGTTTTCAGAGCCATGATCAAGCATAAGCCGCCTCGCTTTCGAATAGCTGCCCATCTAGAATGCTGACCTGGCGGCGGGCACGTTTTGCCACAGTTTTATTGTGTGTAACGATTACCAGAGTTAGATTATGAGTCTTGTTCAGTGCACTCAGCAGCTGCATGACATGGTCTGCGGTCACTGAATCGAGTTCACCGGTCAGCTCGTCGGCAAGCAGGAGCTTAGGCTCATTTGCAAGCGCAACGGCAATAGCCACACGCTGGCGTTCCCCGCCCGAAAGCATGCCCGGTTTATGGTTTAGGCGTTCACCAAGCCCTACTTCTTTCAATAATTGTTGAGCACGCAATTTGGGATCTCTGCGTCCTGCTAGTTGCATAGGAATGATCACATTCTCCAGGGCAGTCAGGAATGGAATCAAATTATCTGTCTGATACATAATGCCGATGTTCTGACGTCGAAACGCGGCACGTTGCGTTTCCTCGAGGCGCGTAATGTCCGTCCCATTGATCACCACTTTCCCCGCGCTTGGCGTAGATAATCCGCCTACGAGGTTAAGCAGGGTGCTCTTACCGGCGCCAGACCTGCCTGTAATGGCAATAAATTCCCCCGGTTGAACTGTCAGGCTCGCATCACGCAAAGCAACAGTCTCAATGTCACCCTCTTTGTAAATTTTGTAAAGGTTCTGGATCGAGAGGATTTCCATGAGATCTCCATTGAACTCAAGTCTCTCTTCAAATGGAAGAGAGACTTGGGAAAGAAAATCATTTGGTAGTTTTGAAGGTTAGCGCGATATCCCGTACGCCTTCGCGGTCGTAATGATTTTCCGGACCAAAAACGGTCAGTACGGCGATACGCCCATCCGGGAGTGGCATGTAGTAGCGTTCATTGTGGGCTGTAAAGGATTTGCCTGTCACTGCGGAACTCCCTTCTGAGGTAAAGCCTAGAATAATGGCATCCTTCACTTCTGTGGATGGCTCCAGACTTAACTGACTGAATTTAGGGAAGGTCGCGCTCACGGCGGTGACGTCGTTCTGAGCATAAGTCATGACGTCTGTTCCGGCGGGAGGGGTGACAAACTCGAGGGTCATCCAGTCATCGCCACCGACAAATTTGACGCCGTTGGTAAAAGCCGTATCCTGAGTCCATGTGGAAGGATACCCTATGGCAAACCCTTTGGCCGCATCGGAAAACGTGACGAGCATGGCTTCCACTCCGCCTTCTTCGCCCTGCTCTTCACCGCCTGAGACAGGGGCGGGGGAACCACAGGAAACCATCCCAAGCGACAAAAGCAAAACGAGCAGCCACTTAAAGTAGGTATTCATCATTTCTCCTTATAAAGGTTTTCGGTGTAAGAATAAACTATATCAGTGAAACGTAAATGATGTTAACATGAAAAGAAGATGAAACCATCCAGAACATTCTGATTTTGTTGTTCTTAATTTCATGCAGATTTCGTTATTCAAAGTTATACTCGGCAAATGCGCATACTGATCATTGAAGATGAACGCAAGATTTCCGCGAATATCAAGCGTGCTCTGGAAGAAGAGGGATATGCGGTCGACGCGGCGTACACAGGGCGTGAAGGATTGGATTGGGCAATGTCGGCCCACTATGATGTCATCCTCCTCGATATTCTTTTGCCGCAGATGGATGGAATTGCGGTATGCAAAGAATTACGCGTCCTAGACAACCGCACGCCGATTCTCATGTTAACGGCCCGCGATCGAGTCGAGGACCGTGTCAAAGGGTTAGATGCAGGCGCGGATGATTATCTTGTCAAGCCTTTTGTTCTTGAGGAATTATTGGCACGCATCCGTGCCTTAACACGACGGGGGCCCGATTCACCGAAAAGTCCTGTGTTACAGATTGCAGATCTCACCCTCGATACGTTGACTCGTCGTATCAGGCGAGGAAACAAAATAATCGAGTTAACGCCAAAAGAATACGCGGTTCTCGAATGCCTCATGCGTGCGCCGGACCGCGTACTCACACGATCGCAAATTGCCGAGCACGTCTGGAACTATGATGTGTTCAATTATTCCAATGTTGTGGATGTATATATCAAAAATCTGCGTCGGAAAATAGACAGCGCAGGCGGTCTTAAGTTAATTCATACGGTGCGCGGCGCGGGCTATCGAATTTCCCCGGGGACTCAAGATGAAGTGGACTGAAACCCTGCGCGCCCGTTTCGCGCTTTGGACGGCTGGACTGTTCCTGGTGATCCTAACCGGATTCAGCCTTTACGTATATACCAGCCTGGCTCGTGGCTTATACACCGAAAGAGATCGCTCGTTGACGCTGAATGCCTCCCAATTCATCGCGAGTCTGAACATAGAAGATGAACAGCTTGTGATCTCCGACAGTTTTCAGGAGGAGCCCGAAAACGTCGGTTTGCACGAGCAGGGCTATACGATTCGAATTTTGAATCCAAACGTAGAGATTCTACAAACGTTTGGTTTATACCAAGCATTGCTTCCCGCTGTTTCTCCTGCAACCTCCTTCCCCTTCTTTGCCACCCTGGACGACCCATCTACTGGGACAAGGATCCGCGTATACACGACTCCTGTAATCGAAAGTGGGCACCTCTTCGCAATACTTCAGGTTGCACAATCCCTTGAGGATATACGAACAACGCTGCAGCGACTCCTATTGATTCTCACGGTCAGTGTTCCTTTGCTGGTGATCATCAGTGGATTGAGCGGCTACTGGCTGGCAACTCGGGCATTACAACCTATAGACCAAATCACAGGGATGGCAAGGCGAATCTCTGCCGAAGATCTTTCTGCGAGACTCAATATTCCTGACACAAATGATGAAGTCGGACGATTGGCCAACACCTTTGACAATATGCTATCCCGCCTGGACGAGTCCTTCCAGCGCGAACGCCAGTTTACAAGCGACGCCTCTCACGAACTCCGTACACCGCTGACAGTCATGAAAGCGATTCTCGGCAGGATCCGGAAAAAACCCCGTACCGCAAAAGAGTATGAACAAGCCTTGGATGAATTACTGGAAGAAGTTGACAGATTGGGAACGTTGACGGAAGACTTGCTGCATCTTGCTCGTAGTGATGGAAAAAAAGCACTTGCCTTTGAAACGATCAATCTTTCTTCGCTCATGGAAGATGTTTCTGATTCTCTGCGTCCCCTTATAGAAGCGAAAGGGTTGAACTTTACACGACAGATCGAGGACGATCTTTATATGCGTGGTGACATTGATGATTTAATTCGACTCTTTGTAAACCTTCTTGATAATGCCATTAAATTCACTGAGCGGGGCGAAATTAGCCTTACGGCCGGCCTGCAGAACGATGTCATTAACATCGTTCTCAGTGACACAGGCAAAGGAATTAACCCAAGACATCTTCCTCAAATTTTTGATCGCTTTTATCGAAGTGACGAAGCTCGCTCCATCTCCGGTTCGGGTCTAGGACTTGCTATTGCAAACGATATTGTTCAACGCCATCAGGGAAAAATTGAAGTCACAAGCACGATGAACTTTGGCTCCGTCTTTACAATTTTCTTTCCTAAACTGACCTAACCGAACGCCATACTTTCTGAATAAGAATTAAACTTCTTGTATACTTCAGCATCGCGAAATTTTATGCCGGAATTGTTGTGTAGCGGGCGATAAGAAAATCCGCGCTGGTTCCCACTTTTTAGTAGATCCTCTAGTTTTTCAACCTAATCATGATCCGCAGAATTATGACTTTACTTGTTAAGTAAGCTGAAGAGTTTTTTATCTTTCTTCATTTTGCTGACTGGCCGCAAGTAACCTTTATAAGCTAGGCTCGTCCTGCTTCTACTATGTGCAAAATTGTAAGGATTAAAAATTACAATCTTTAATGATTTCATTTTAGGAATTGTAACTTTTTCGTGTTCCTAAACTCTATGCAGTTTTGAAAAGGGGTACTATAATGCGACAATTCTTATCAAATTTTCATCAACGCTTCATGAAATATTCATCAAAGCACCAATTTTTGTTTCAGGATTTTTCTTTCGTCAGGGCAAAGGTGTTCATTGTCTCTACAACGTGATCAAAACAGCCGTTCAATCACCGGCCTAATCATTGCGGGCTTTATTCTCATTTTATTGCTCACCATGATGAGTTTTTCGTTGGTTTCATTTGGGGAACAATTGGACTTTGATCCGGATGATCTTGGCTTCATGGAGTTGGGTACCATCAACACGATCCTGGCTCGCTTTTTTTTCGCAGCCTTGGTTTTATGCTTTGAATTGGGAGTTTTTGCAACGACGCTGCGATTGGAATATTTAAGGGGCCATATCGCCGAAAAGCGTCCCGCCGACCGGATGACCAAATTAAGTAAGACCTTTATTCAGGCGTGTTTTGTAACGACGGCACTATTCGATAGTGCCGTCGTTTTGATTCTTTTCATCCAAAGAAAATTTTTTAATCTCAGGAGGTGTTTTGTTATGCGTAAGATCGTTCCATCCAGTCTGTTCGAAGAAAATTTCTTAGTTCAAGGAGGTTTGTAGCCATGCGTGGAATCGTTAATTTAAGTTTACAGTATAGGTTTCTGGTGATCGTGATCGCCATCGTGCTGATGGTGACTGGCTTTGCACAGATTCGGGCCATGCCAGTAGATGTTCTGCCGGAGTTCTCGCCCCCCTATGTCGAGATTCAGACAGAAGCCCATGGACTTTCTGCCAAGGAAGTGGAGGAAATTGTCACAGTTTCTCTGGAACAGAGCATGCTGGCCGGGGTACCCTGGCTGGATAAAATCCAGTCCAAGTCAATGCTTGGGCTGTCCTCCATTTTTCTCCACTTTGAGCCTGGCACCGATGTCAACCGGGCAAGGCAACTGGTTGGCGAGCGCCTGGCTCTGTCCGCGGTGGCCCTGCCATCGGTATCGAAGAAGCCAGTTATGATTCAGCCTTTATCCTCAGCGAGCCGCTTCATGATCGTTGGTCTTTCTTCAAAGGATCTTTCACTGGTTGATTTATCAGTGCTTGCCCGCTGGACCATTGCTCCTCGCCTGATGGGTGTGCCGGGTGTTGCACATGTGGCGGTCTGGGGCAATCGCGATCGTCAACTCCAGGTGCTGATCGATCCGCAGAAGTTGCAGGAAAACGGCGTTACTATGGACCAGGTGATTAGCACGACCGGTAACGCTTTATGGGTATCGCCACTCACATTCTTGCAGGCGTCTTCACCGGGCACAGGTGGGTTTATTGATACTCCTAACCAGCGGCTTTCGGTGTGGCATGTTTTGCCGATCTCTTCCGCTGAAGAGCTTGGCGAGGTGGCTGTCGAAGGGACAGAGGGATTACTTCTGAAAGATGTCGCACAGGTTGTAGAGGATCATCAGCCACTCATTGGCGATGCTGTCATTAACGACAGCCCCAACCTGTTGCTTCTCATCGAGAAATTGCCGGGTGTGAATACCTTGCAGGTGACGCACGATGTGGACACCGCCATTGCAGCTTTGGTGCCCGGCCTTCCAGGAGTCCAGTTTGATTCGAGTCTCTTCCGGCCCGCGACGTTCATTGAACTGGCGATAGCCAATCTCAGCCAGGCCCTGGTCATTGCCGCGATTCTGATCGTTCTGGTCCTGGGCCTCTTCTTGCGTGGCTGGCGCGCAGCTTTAATCAGTCTGCTGGTCATTCTGACTTCGCTGGCGGCGGCATTGACTGTACTGTACTGGCGAGGCACCACCCTCAATTCGATGGTCATTGCAGGATTGGTCGTGGCGCTGGGTCTCCTCATCGATGAGGCGGTCGTTGACGTCGAAAACATCATGCAGCGTCTACGTCAGAATCGTGAGGAAGGCGGCCTGCGGTCGGTCCAAAGTGTTATTCTGGCCGCTTCAACCGAAATGCGGGATGTTCTCTTCTTCGCGACGTTGATGACTCTTCTGACGGCTGTACCCCTCTTTTTCTTAAGAGGCATGGTCGGTGAAATCTTCCGCCCCATGATTGTGGCGTACACGCTGGCAGTATTCGCTGCAATGATCGTCGCGCTGGTCATCACACCCGCTCTAAGCCTGATCTTTTTGTCCAGCAAGAGCTGGAATGTGCGGCAATCTGCTTTGGTCACACGATTGCAACGCAACTACCACGGCATGTTGGCACGCACCGTCAACGGTGCCGGGCTGGCCAATATTGCCATAGTGATCCTCATCCTGGCCGGTATGGTCGCCGCGCCTTTTATCAAGCGTGATCAATTGCTGCCTGCCTTCCGTGAACCGTTCCTGACGGTCAAGGTAAGTAGCGCACCCGGTACATCGCAACCGGAAATGAGTCGCATCATGACACTGATGGGCAGTGAAATGCGCTCCATTTCAGGCGTTAAGAATGTCGGCGCCCATGTAGGTCGTGCAGAGTTTGGAGATCAGGTGGTGAATGTTAATTCAGGGGAACTATGGATCACTATTGACCCCCAAGCTAACTATGATGCAACCGTTGCTGCCATTCAATCGACGGCAAACGGTTATTCCGGGGTGATCCGCGAGGTACAAACCTATACCCAACAGACCCTTAGCCAGCCTCAAAATATTGATCCAGCCAACGATTTTACCGTGCGTGTTTATGGGGACGATATGAACATCCTGCGGACGGAGGCAGACAAAGTAGAAAAGGCATTAGGACAAATCAGCGGCATTACCGGCGTACGTCAGCTCCTACCTGTGGAGGAACCGACCCTGGAGATCAAAGTAGACCTCACGGTCGC
>DATFQC010000359.1:0-9155 GCA_035264425.1 Anaerolineales bacterium | reverse complement strand
CAGCATCATCAAACGAGTTTAAGAAATCCACCTTTTGCGCAGCCAGACGGATCCCTGCGCAATCCTGGTAACGAGGGATTGTAGTGCTTAGGCCCTGGCCCGTAGCTGAGCCATAGCGCACGGCCTGACGGCTGGCCGTCACGATTGTGGAGTAGATGAAGAGCAGACGTCCAGCCTCCAGAATGCCATAAAGCAACATGAGCAAAAGTGGCAATACGAGGGCAAACTCTACCATTGCCTGGGCCTTGGTCTTTTTCGGAGCCGTTCTATTTGATTTCATAATAAAAATTCCTAATAATCCTAATTCTTAGTTTAATATCACTATTACTTTGTCCAATGCGACATTCGTACTACAGAGTGTTGCAAAAATTTGCACCCTACAAAGCTGATAATTATTTTGAAGTTCAACCAAGAATTCTGGCTATGAATGACACGAAAGAACCCTTCACGCTTTTGCCAATCACAAAAAAAGCAAATAAAAAGCGCCAATAATGAAATAAGGACCGTATGGGATGAAGGTCATCAGTGCGTCACTGCTGTAGCGGCGGCGAACCAGCAGTGCAATAATGAAAAGAAAACTGATTAAACCGCCCAGCAGCACGCCCAGCAAAATCGCATCCCAAATGAAGGGCCAGCCGAGCATCAGACCGAGCACGCCAGCCAGGTACACATCACCGCCTCCCAGTGCTTCTTCCTCGTCATCGGCCTGGCCTGCCGCCTGCATTTTGCGTGCCCGAAAACGTGCCACAAGGGTACCAAATTGATAAAGCAGGAACATCACTCCAAACCCGAAGAGGCCTCCGAGCAGAGATCGGCCCGCGCCCAGTAAAAGCCCATTGGTTCGGCTGTGGATATACGTCCCCACGATCAGCCCAAGCACCGCGCCGACGATACTGGTGGGATGCAGGATCAGACGATGCTCAAGATCTATCACGGTAATAATGCCAAAATAGATGATCACGATCATGCCGAGGGGAATCCCAAGCGCTTTGGACGGGAACAACCAGAAGTACACGAAAGAGGCGGTTGTTAAAATTTGCACCAGCCACGTTCTTAGACTGCGCGACTTTCCGCAATTTCGGCAGGTACGCAGCGTCAAATAATCGGCCCATGAAAAAGGAGTCTGACACTCGGGGCAGGTGGTTTGGCTGAACCGACGCGTGAACGGCAGCACGTCCGAGACATAATTAATGAAGAGTCCGGCAAACCAGCCAAACACAACCGGGATTAACAGGGTGACATCCATCATTACCATTATAGTCTAAAGTAACATGCAGAAATCACCTGTAACCCCGTGTAAGTTAGCTGTAATGTGCTTGCCGGAGCGCGTGTACTGAGCTTGTCGAAGCGCTTAAACTGTCTTACAATCGCGCCGATATTTCCCTGGAGATATGATGGAAAAAATAGCCATGCAAAGGTTGGATGGGTGCAAACGTCCCTCTCGGAAAACCTTCGCAAGGTTCATTCTAAAGTTTCGAGAGAGATGAACATGGATAAATTCATTATTGAGGGTGGGGTTTCGTTGAATGGAGAAGTGACCCCCGCAGGAAACAAAAATGCCGCATTACCTTTGTTAGCTGCCGCACTGCTGACCGAGGAACCCATCGTCCTGCATAACATTCCACAGATTCAGGACACGCTCGTCATGCGGAAGCTGCTGGAAAGCCTGGGTGTGCAAATTGAGGATCTGGCTGCCAATTCGTGGCGAGTCACAGCGCGGGATCTTCGGCTGGCGGACTTGAACCCGGACCTGTGTCGCCGCATCCGCGCTTCCATTCTGATTGCGGGTCCGTTGTCTGCGCGGATCGGCGAATTTAAGTTGCCTCCCCCCGGCGGGGATGTGATCGGCCGGCGGCGCCTCGATACCCATATCCTTGCGTTACGAGCCCTCGGGGTGGATGTGAGATATGAGCGCGGCTTTACGTTTCAGGCAGATCATTTACATGGCGCTGACTTCCTGATGGATGAAGCCAGCGTGACGGCGACCGAAAACGCGATCATGGCAGCCGTCACTGCCAAAGGTGACACGGTGATTCGCAATGCCGCTTCTGAACCCCATGTACAGGAATTATGTTATTTTCTGAATACACTCGGCGCGCAGATTGAAGAAATTGGATCCAATACCCTTCATATTCATGGTGTGACCCAATTGCATGGCGGCGAGTTCACCATTGGGCCTGACTACCTGGAAGTGATTAGTTTTGTCGGTGCGGCGGCTGTGACCCATGGTAATGTGCGCGTGAAAAACGCAGGAGTCAACAACCTTAACATGGTCGCACATGTCTTCCAGCGCATGGGAGTGACCTGGCAGGTGGACGGCGATGACTTGATCGTGCCCTCAAATCAGGATCTCAGGATTGTGCCCGATTTGGATGGCGCGATCCCCGAGGTGAAAACGAACGTCTGGCCCGCTTTCCCCACAGACCTTATCAGTATCGCTATCACAGTTGCCACACAAGCCAGTGGTTCTATTATGTTCCATGACTGGATGTTCTCGGGCCGCATGTATTTCACAGACAAACTGGTGGGAATGGGTGCCAAGATCATTTTATGTGATCCGTTTCGCTGTTTGGTGCAGGGGCCGAATCAGTTGTACAGTGAGAATTTGGAGAGTCCGGACATCCGCGCGGGTATGTCTATGCTGCTGGCGGCCCTGGCCGCGAAAGGGAAATCGACGGTACGTAATATCGGTCAGATCGAGCGCGGTTATCAGGATGTGGATACAAAGCTGAAGGCGTTGGGAGCCAATATCGAGCGTGTGAAAGAGTGAAAAGTCGAGATGTACATAGGTAATAGGTATACAGGTAAACAAGTCAATTACGTGTTTACTTGTATACCTGTATACTGCCTATCCTTTGATCACCGCCACAGGTTTTAAGCGCGCGACTTTTTTCGCGATTCCCGCCTCGCTTACTGTTTCTACCACCATGTCCACATCCTTATAGGCGGATGGGGCTTCTTCTGCCAGCCCCGGCAGAGATCCCGCGCGTACTTTAATCCCTTTATTTTCCAACTCTCTTCTTAAGCTATTCCCTTCGACTTGCTTTTTCGCCTGGGACCGTGACATCACTCTCCCAGCGCCATGACAGCAAGAACCAAATGAACGCGTCATGCTATCTTCCGTGCCGACCAGGACCCACGAAGCGGTGCCCATTGAACCGGGAATGATCACGGGTTGGCCGATTTTCTGATATTCCGGTGGCAGGCCTGGCGAGCCGGGACCAAAAGCACGCGTCGCGCCTTTGCGATGCACACAGACCTTCACTTCTTTGCCAGCAATTCGGTGCGTCTCGAGTTTGCCCATATTATGAGCAATGTCGTAGACCTGGTGTAAATGCCAGTTGCGCGTTTGGGGTGCAAACGTTTCTTCGAATGCACGCCGGGCGGAATGAGCCAGCAACTGTCGGTTCGCAAAGGCAAAGTTTGCGGCGGCACGCATCGCCGCCATATACGCCTTTCCTTCCGGCGAGTCCATTGGGGCGCAGACCAGCTCCCGGTCAGGCAGAACAATCTCATATTTGCGCACCGCGTTCTGAAATGATTGAACGTAATCGGTGCAGACCTGATGTCCCAACCCACGCGAGCCACAATGGATTTGGAGCACCAGGCAACCTTGATAGACACCCATTACATTGGCAGCTTCTTCATTGAATATCTGATCGACAACATCTACCTCAATGAAATGGTTCCCTGCCCCGACGGAACCGACTTGTTCCCGGCCTCGTTCCTTTGCGCGGTCAGAGACCTTATTTGGATCAGCCCCTTCCAGCGAACCCGACTCTTCCGTCCGGGCGAGATCGGCTTCGGTTGCATATCCGTTTTTCAACGCCCAGCGCGATCCATCTCGCAGGACTTGATCTAATTCTTTCAGGTTAAGTTTGATTGCGCCCTCTTTGCCCACGCCGCTTGGACAGTATTTATTAAGTAAGGTGGCAAGTTTGTCCATTTCGCCGAGCGCAGATTCAAAGTCAATACTCGAAGCTAACAGGCGCACGCCGCAATTGATGTCATATCCGATCGCACCCGGAGAAATCACTCCATGCGGATATTCGGTCGCCGCGACGCCGCCGATGGGAAACCCATATCCCTGGTGCATATCGGGCATTACGATCACCTGCCCTACCAGTCCAGGCAAGGTTGTGGCGTTGACCGCCTGGTCAAGGGATTTGTCGTTGATGATATGTTCCAGCATTTCACGCGTAACAAATAACTTTACAGGCACGCGCATATCGCTACGAATGTACATTGGTATCTCCCACTCGGTCTCACTGATTTGGATTAAATTCTCAATATTCATTTTCTCTCCAAGCCTAGCTGAGACTCTTGCGCAGGTTTGATCAACCCTTCAACATCTGAAGCTCATGACCTCCGCAAGGTTCTTCTAAACATCAAACACAATGGTGACTTCAAAACCCTGGTTCGTTTTCTCAATCCTCAAATTATGGTATGTCACGGCTTTGATCGCTTTTTCAGAAGAAGCAGTTTGCGTGCCTTCCATCTCGACTTTCAGCCATTGGCTTGCCACTCTCAAGTCAAATTGATCAAATGTCAGATCCTTCTGCTCCTGAAGGTAGAGCATTTCAGAGAGAAAAGCGACCAGGAGACTTTCAGCATCCGGTGCTTCTGCACTAAAGGACTGCCTAACGCGCGGACCATTTCCAGCCACCGTTCCTGAAAGTGAATTCATCGCCCGCGCAGCTTCTTTAAATAGGGAAGTCAGGTCGTCCGCCCAGATACGGGCAGACCAATCGGCAGTATGTGAAATTTCTTCAAAGCCCATGATTTTATTGTACTATCCTGTAACTTTTCATGATTGGGACTACCTGATACAATGCCAGTTAGTAAAATAAACGAAAAACAAGTCGTCTTGATTACGGAAGGAAATTTCAAGCGAGGAAATCACCAGCTTATGTCATCGAATGGAAACGCGAAACACGTAAAAGTATTGATCTTGGGGTCGGGTCCGACGGGGTATTCCGCCGCGCTGTATGCCGCGCGTGCAGAATTAGCGCCAATTGTTCTCACGGGAATGCAATTGGGTGGGCAGGCCGCATTGACGTATACTATTGAAAATTATCCGGGCTTTCCGGAGGGAGTGGGCGGGGCGCAGTTGGGTGAATTGTTCCAAAAGCAAGCCGAGCACTTCGGCGCGACCACCGAATTTGAATCAGCCAACACTGTGGATTTGTCACAGCGGCCTTTCAGAGTGACCGGCGACAGCGGCGAATATCTGGCTGACGTTTTGATCGTGGCTACTGGTGCGAGTCCGAATCATCTTAATATCCCCGGTGAAGTGGAATTGACCGGTCGCGGGGTTTCCTATTGTGCAACCTGTGATGGCTGGTTCTTCAAAGACAAGAAAGTGGTCGTTGTCGGTGGTGGGGATAGCGCGCTGGAAGAAGGCTTGTTTATCACGCGGTATGCCTCCTCGGTGACCATTATTCACCGCCGCGAGGAGTTCCGCGCCAGTCCACTGCTGCAGAAGCGCGCCCAGGAACATCCCAAGGTTGATTTCATTTTGAATACGGTAGTGACCGATGTCATCGGGACGGATAAACTCGAGGCACTACGGTTGAAAAATGTCAAAACGGGGGAAGAGACAGTTTATGAAACGGATGGTCTGTTCATCTTTATTGGCCATATCCCAAATACCCAAATGTTCCAGGGACAGTTGGAAATGGACGAGTTAGGCTATATTAAGATCAATGATCGTATGGAAACGAGTGTTCCTGGTGTTTTTGCCGCGGGGGAGGCAGCCGACCCACATTTCCGGCAGGTGGTTACCTCTGCAGGGATGGGGGCCGCCGCAGCGATTCAAGCGACCCGCTATCTCGAGGCAACCGAGGCAGCACCGATTACGTCAACGTGAAGTTGGCTTTGAGCCTGGAAATAGAATAAACAGTGGCGCCAGCGGCGCCACTGTTTTCTGTCTGAAATCTGGTAAGATAAAAAGTGACGAAATGTACTTTCTTCCGAATGGAGTTTCGGATAAAATTTTAGACATAGTGCCGCATGAAGCACTAAACAGAATGTTACGTGCTTTATAAGACCAGCGGTAAAATCTTTGGAGGAGTCATAGTCATGAACAAAATCTCGATTATTGGCGCAGGCATGACGGGCGCGACCACTGCACACTGGCTTGCTGAACGTGAAATAGCTGATCTTGTTCTGGTAGATGTCGTAGAGGGGATGCCACAAGGGAAAGCACTCGATTTGTTGGAAGCCATGCCAATTATCGGAAAGGATGTGGAGGTGGTCGGCGCGAATGATTATGCTGCAACCAAAGGCTCGGATCTTATCATCATCACGGCAGGTCTGGCTCGCAAGCCAGGCATGAGTCGTGATGATTTATTAACGAAGAATGCTGAGATCGTTGGTGCAGCCGCTACTGAAACACTGAAGTTTTCACCCAATGCAATTTACATTGTATTGACCAATCCACTGGATACCATGGCATATCTCACAATGAAGAAGACCGGACTGCCGCGCGAACGCGTAGTCGGCCAGGCTGGAATTTTGGACTCGGCCCGCATGCGGGCATTTGTGGCCATGGAAACCAATGTCAGCGTGGAAAATATCGATTGTTATGTGTTAGGCGGACACGGAGACGAGATGGTTCCGCTCACGCGTCATTCGAACATCGCAGGGATTCCATTAAAGGAATATCTCCCCGCTGACAAGCTGGACGCGATCGTAGCGCGCACGCGTAAGGGCGGTGGAGAAATTGTTAATTTACTGAAAACTGGTTCTGCCTACTACGCCCCTTCTGTAGCTTGTGCACAGATGGCTGAAGCCATTCTCAAGGATAAACATCTGATTGTCCCCTGCGCGGCCTATATGAATGGAGAATATGGTTTGACCGACATGTTTTTTGGTGTGCCGGTCATGCTTGGACGCGCAGGCCTGGAAAAAATCATGGAATACAAACTGGACGATGATGAGAAAGCCATGTTCGATAAGTCGGCTGCCGCAGTCAAGGAAACGCACGAAGCATTAAGGAATTTGGTCACGTTGTAATTATTAGGGCACGGATACCCTGTGCTCGCCTATTTTCTGGAGGTCAATCATGATCCTGCACGAAAAAATCTCTGCACAATTGCCTGAATGGCGCGAACGCATCAAATCTCTGGCCAAGGAGCATGGAGAAGTCAAGGTCGACGATGTCACGATAGGTCAGGTCGTGGGTGGAATGCGCGATATCAAATCGCTTTTGACAGATGTTTCCTTTGTTGACCCTGCGCACGGAATCCTGTTCCGCGGCATGAGCATTCCTGAATTACTCAAAAAATTACCGAAAGCTCGTGGCGGCAAGATGCCACTGGTGGGAGGACTGTATTATTTGCTGATGATCGGCGAAGTGCCGACCAAAGAGCAGGCCATGGAAGTGGAAACCGAATGGGCCAGGCGCTCCAGCGTGCCTGATTATGTATTCAAAATGCTCAAGACCATGCCCAAGGACACGCATCCAATGATCCTGTTTTCTCAAGCTGTGCTGGCTCTTGGCAAGGATTCTGTATTTACCAGAAAGTATCATGAAGGCATGAAGAGAGATACTTATTGGGAGGCTGCACTGGAAGATAGCCTTGATTTAACGGCAAGACTTCCGGTTGTCGCCGCCTATATTTATCGTTTGAAATATTTTGGAGAAAGCCAGAAACCAAAATACAACCCCAAACAGGATTATGGCCTGAATTTTGCCCGCATGATGAAAGTCCCGGATAAAAAGGGATATGCCGATTTGATGCGTCAGTATTTCATCATCCACTCAGATCACGAATCGGGGAACGTTTCCGCCCACACCATGCATTTGGTTGGGTCCGCTCTCTCCGATCCATATTTGGCCTTTTCAGCCGCCTTGAACGGTCTTGCGGGACCTTTGCATGGCCTCGCTAACCAGGAGGCTTTGGGCTGGTTGATAGAAGTGAAAAAGCAATTTGGTGGCGTGCCGCCGCGGGATGACCTGCGGAAATTCGCCTGGGATACATTAAACAGCGGCAAGGTAATCCCAGGTTATGGACATGGCGTGCTGCGCGTGGTCGATCCGCGCTTTACTGCACAGATGCAATTTGCGAAGGCGCGTTTTCCAGATGATGAGTTAATCCGTCTGGCAGATCTGGTCTATGAGGTGGTGCCAGAAGTGCTTAAGGAACAGGGCAAGGCGAAAGATCCCGCCCCGAATGTAGATGCAGTCTCGGGGACACTTCAATATTATTACGGTGTACGGGAATTTCAGTTCTATACCGTATTGTTTGGTGTCAGTCGCGCCCTGGGCGTTACTGCCAACTATGTATGGGCGCGTGCGCTCGGTCAGCCTATTGAGCGCCCAAAATCACTCACGACAAAGATGCTTGAGGAAGCGGTTGCGAAAGTGGAACAACCTGTTCCTGCATAACCTCTGTAAAAAATATTTGGAATCAGAAAGCGGCGCACCTCTTGAGATGCGCCGCTTTTCGTTTCTTTGTAACTATTCTTCTGAATGTGTCTTATTGGCTCTTCCAAATGTTTCCAGTTTTACAATTCGTGCCTTGTCCCGTATTCTCCACGGGACGATCTGTTTGGCATGCTCACGATTGTCGGTTTCAATAATTGCCCATCCACAGTGCGCACCGTCGTGGCATCCCCATTCGAAGTGATGTAAGTACCCGGCGGCATGAATCTCTTTGATAATGGCATCGCATTCGCCGGCGTCATGCGGTGATTCGACAAGATAACGGTCCATGGAACTTCTCCTCACTTCGTGAGATGACAACTGTTGTCGAAATTATATACCCTTCATATCCTGGAATTCAAGAGGAGAATGTGGGTCGCACAACCGATCGATCAGGAAGGCAAAATCGATGGCAACCTCTTTTAGATAGTCGTACCGTCCGGAGGCACCGGCATGACCCGCCTCATAGTTGGTGTGCAGCAATAGCAGGTTGTTATCGGTCTTCATCTCACGGAGTTTGGCCGCGAACTTGGCAGGCTCCCAGTAAGCCACGCGGGGGTCATTCAAACCTGTCGTAATCAGCATGTGTGGATATGCGGTTGGGCGCACATTATCATACGGTGAATAAGACAGCATATACTCAAAATGCTCGCGCACCTGAGGGTTTCCCCACTCATCCCACTCCAGACTTGTGAGAGGAATGGTTGGGTCGCTCATGGTGGTCACG
>DATFQC010000358.1:0-5592 GCA_035264425.1 Anaerolineales bacterium | reverse complement strand
GCGGCGCAATTCATCTTCATCACCTGCATAAAGCTTGCCCTGGATCTCTCCCCCCATGGCGCGCAAGGCACAGGCCGCGATCACGCCTTCCGGTGTCCCGCCCACGCCGATCAAAACATCCACGCCCGAATCAGGCCAGGCGGTCATCAATGCAGCCGCCACATCCCCATCGGGGATCTGCCGAATGCGGGCGCCGGCTCGGCGTATTTCTGCGATGACGTCCGTATGACGATCACGGTCCAGGACAATGGTCGTCAGGTCTTCCACGTCCTTATGCATGGCTTTGGCAATCGCCTGGAGATTCTCCGTGATCGATTTTTCAATATTGATGCTGCCTTTGGCGGCAGGTCCCACCGCCAGCTTATTCATATAGACAAAGGGGCCGGGGTCAAACATCGAGCCGCGCGGCGCAATGGCAACGGTCGCCAGCGAGTTCGAGCGGCCAAATGCCAAAGGGCGAGTCCCGTCGATGGGATCCACGGCGACATCCACGTCGGGAGCGGAGCCGTTTCCCACATTTTCACCGTTGTACAACATCGGAGCGTTATCTTTTTCCCCTTCACCGATAACGATGATCCCATTCATATCCACCGTTTGGAGGACGATCCGCATCGCGTTGACCGCGGCGCCATCCGCGGCCTCCTTATCGCCGCGTCCCATAAAGCGACCGGCTGCCAGCGCAGCTGCTTCTGTTACGCGTGCCAGCTCGAGAGCAAGATTTCGAGTGGGGTCACTGGTATGCTGTTCCATAAAACCTCCGTGCAAATTTACAGGATGAAAAACTGGATCACAAAATAACCAAGCGCCGCACCCCAGATCCATGAATCGATCCGGTCGAAGAATCCTCCATGCCCCGGAAAGACATTGCTGGAGTCTTTGAGTCCGCCCTGACGCTTGAGCATGCTTTCCCAAAGATCACCGAGAGGAGCCAGCGCGCCGATCACCAGCCCCAGGAATGCCCCCTGAAGGAGGTTAATCATGCCTGCCAGTGGCTGGTGGCCCAACGATGAAAATGCATACGAAAAAAAAGCTCCAACGAGTATGGAGGTGAATAACCCGGCGAAATATCCCTCCCAGCTTTTTTTGGGGCTAAGGCGAGGCGTCATTTTATGCTTTCCGTAAACAGCACCAATGGAGTAAGCACCTGTATCACCTCCCCAAACAATGGGCAAGACAAGCATCAACCACCAGGGGCCCTGAGGCAGTTGACGCAAATCAAGCAGATAGGATCCCAACCAGCCAAGGTACGCAATCCCTGTTACCGTGACGGCAAAATCCACGCCAGCCTGAGTTCGGCCCCGTTCAAAAGCGATGAGGTGGAGAGTCATTGCGAGCAGAACGGATAACACAAAAAGTGGGATGGCTGCCTCTTCAAAAAAGAAGCGCGCTGTGGCAACCACCAGCACGCCTCCAACCGTGACCATTTCATTGGGTTCAACCTGAACCGCCCGGTACAAGCGGACATATTCCCACGCCCCTCCAACCAGAAACGCCCCTATGAACAAATAATAAAACCAGCCTCCATAAACAATTGCAGGCACACCGACGACGGCAATCCCCAGAACCGTGAGTGTGCGCCTAAGCATTACTGGCCTCATATTCGTTCGACGAGACTTTGCCATAACGGCGGTCACGTTGAGCAAAGGTTTCCAGGGCGCGGCGATATTCTTCTTTGTCGAAGTCGGGCCAATAAGTAGGCGTGACATACCATTCTGAATATGCAGCTTGCCAGATAAGGAAATTGCTCACACGTAGTTCTCCCGAAGTACGAATGATGAGGTCTGGGTCAGGCACGCCGGCCGTATAAAGATAGCGGCTGACGAGTTCGTCGGTCACATTTGCCGGGGCAATGCCGTCTTTCATAATATTTTGGATCGCGTTGACGATCTCATCGCGTCCCCCATAATTGAATGCGACATTTAAGGTCAGGCGGTCATTGTTTTTCGTCAACTCAATCGCTTCCAGCACTTTTTTCTGGAGACTCGGGGCAAGGCGCTCGAGCCGACCGATATGACGCAGTTGCACGCCCTCCCCATGCAACTCCTTCAACTCTCGATCAATCACATCCTCAAGGATGTACATGAGGCCTTTCACTTCCTCGGGCGGGCGTCCCCAATTCTCAGTGGAAAAGGCATAGATCGTAAGGTACTTTACACCGAACTCCGCCGTGGCACGGATCACACGGCGCAGATTTTCTGTGCCTGCTTTATGACCAGCCAGGCGCGGTAATCCACGCGAAAGTGCCCAGCGTCCATTGCCGTCCATGATCATGGCGACGTGACGAGGAAGTTTATCGGCGGGAATCTTATGAGGAGTGTTTGACATGAACCATATTATAGAAATGATTTAAGGCGTGACTAAACTTCCATAATTTCGGATTCTTTTTTCTTGCCGAGTTCGGCGACCTCTTCGATAAAGCGATCGGTCAACTTTTGAAGTTCAGCTTCGCCGCGTTCCAATTCATCTTCCGAAATTAGCTTTTCCTTTTCAAAGTCTCGCATATCATTATGAGAATCGCGGCGGATGTTGCGAACAGCAATCCGCGCCTCCTCCAGACGGTGGTTCACATGCTTTACAAGGTCACGCCGGCGTTCTTCTGTTAACGGAGGCAGGTTGAGGTGGATGACCTTGCCATCATTATTTGGATTCAAGCCCAGCTCCGAGGTCTGGATCGCTTTCTCAATCGCTTTGAGGGTAGTCCCATCAAATGGTTTGATTGTCAATGTTCGTGGTTCGGGGACACTGATCGAAGCCAGTTGCATAAGAGGCGTGGGAGTCCCGTAATATTCGATTGGCAGTTTTTCCACAAGACTGGGGCTGGCTCGTCCCGTACGAATTGCCGAAAGGTCGTCATGAAGAACTTGAATAGCGCCACGCATACGAGATTCGGCATCGGTGAGAATATCTTTGATCACCACATCCTCCTGGGGTGCTGAATTGACTTATCTAATCATTCTCGAACTGTTTGAAACCATTTCCAGTGTAGCTACGCATGTCAAACAGCGCGCGGTACTCTGTAATCGTAAGACTAAGGATACACCAAAATACCAAAATACGCTACATGAAAGGAGATTTATGAGAGGAATTGAAGAAATACGAGAGACTCTCATAAAAAACAGGAGAGAATATTCTCTCCTGTTTCGTTGCCAGCGGAAGACCTAATCGTGGACCAGTGTCCCGACTACTTCTCCTCTGAGGGCTGCCACAAGCGCATCGGGATCCCACAGATTGAGAACGAGGATGGGCAGATTATTTTCCATGCATAGTGTGACTGCGGTGCTATCCATGACCGCAATACGTCGACTTAGAAACTCAAGGTGGGTCATATCCTCGAATTTCTTTGCATCTGGATTCTTTTTTGGATCAGAGTCGTAGATTCCGTCCACTTTGGTAGCTTTGATCACGATCTCAGCACCGGTCTCCATGGCGCGTAAGGCGGCAGCTGTATCCGTGGAAAAGAACGGATTGCCAGTCCCGGCGCCAAAGATGACCACACGCCCTTTTTCGAGATGACGAATCGCACGGCGTCGGATGTAAGGTTCAGCTACCGCGCGCATCTCCACCGCAGAAAGGACCCGTGTGTAAACACCCGTACGTTCCAAGGCGTCCATTAATACCATAGAATTCATCATCGTACCGAGCATACCCATATAATCGGCGGTGGCACGATCCATGCCACGTTCCAATCCCTGCCGGCCGCGCCACAGGTTGCCCGCGCCGATCACCATCGCAACTTCGACGCCCATGTCATAAACTTCTTTTACTCGGCTTGCGATCGACTCCGCCTCATGGACATCAATACCAAAACCTGATTTCCCGGCTAAGGCTTCCCCACTGAGTTTGAGAAGGATACGCTTATATTTGATAACACTCATAATACTCCTTTGCCCCTACCTGCCTTTCCATTTTTTCGGAAAATGGAGAGGGTATCCGCTAGAACAGGTGGGGTTTATAAAAATGACCAACCTTTTGGTTGGTCATTCAATTTAGTTGTTCAAGCTCTCGCCCAGCTCCCAGCGCTGGAAGCGGCGCACAACCACATTTTCGCCGATGGCGGCGACCGTTTGAAGGATTAACTTTTCCACGGTAATCGACTCATCGCGAATGTACACCTGTCGTGAAAGGACCACCTCATCTTTGAACTTTTCGAGGCGCCCCTGGACGATCCTATCAGTGACATTTTCAGGTTTGCCTTCTTCCTTGGCACGGACGCGGGCGATCTCGGCTTCGTGCTCCATCACATCGGCCGGAATATCTTCCGCTTTGAGGTAGCGCGGCGCCGAGGCCGCAATCTGCAATGCGATCTCATGCGCCAGTTCGCGGAACTTGTCCGAGCGGGCTACAAAATCCGTTTCGCAGTTGACTTCCACCATCACACCCACGCGACCACCGCCATGTGAATACAGTTCCACGATGCCCTGGGAGGCGTCGCGGTCGGAACGCTTGGCGGCTGTTGCCATGCCTTTTTCGCGCAGCCAATCTACTGCCTTTTGAAAATCGCCATCAGCCTCGGTGAGTGCTTTGCGACAGTCTAAAATACCAGCACCTGTGGCAGCGCGCAACTCTTTGATCATATCGGTCGTGATTTCCATCTCTACTGTCCTTGTTTGCTTCAAAATTACTCAGCATCTTTCGCGCCTGATTCTTCAGGTGCTGCTGGTGTGGCGTTCTCTGTTTTTTCAACGGCGGGTGTTTCTACTACAACAGCATCGGGTTCACGAGCCGCGCTCATTTTTGCCAGGGTCGCTTCGCCGAGAAGGGCCTTATCTTCCACTTCCTCATCGACATCTACCACCTTCGGAGTTCTGCGCGCAGATTTATCTGTTCTGGCCCGTGTGTCTTCGACAGGCTTTTCCTCACCTTCCTCTTCTTTGCGTAAGGCTTTGCCTTCGAGGATCGCATCTGCTACCTTGGCCACCAGCAACTTGATGGCGCGAATGGCATCATCATTGGACGGGATGACATAGTCGATATTCTGCGGGTTACAGTTTGTATCCACCATCGCAACGATGGGGATATCGAGCAGATTCGCTTCGTGCACTGCGGATTCTTCACGACCGACATCCACGATGAAGATCAAGTCAGGTCGGCGTTTCATCGTGCGCGTGCCAGAAAGCCGAGTCGTCAAACGAATGATCTGGCGACCGATCATCAGACCTTCCTTCTTGGTCAGGCGATCCAGCTCATTGTTGTCGCGCATCTTCTCAAGGCGTTCAAGTTCCTCGATACGGGCGTGCATCGTGGACCAGTTGGTAAGCATACCGCCCATCCAACGCTCGGTGACGTAGGGCATGCCACAGCGAGCGGCTTCCTCAGCCACAGTTTCCTGTGCCTGGCGTTTGGTGCCAACGAACAACACGTTCCCGCCATTAGAAGCGACATCGCGAATCACATTGAACGCATGGTTCAACAGCTTGGAAGTTTGTTGAAGGTCAATAATATGAATACCGTTGCGCTCTGTGAAGATGTACGGTTTCATGCGGGGATCCCACTTGTTGGTGCGGTGTCCGAAGTGAACGCCGCTCTCAAGCAGGGCTTTCATAGGAATTACAGCCATGATTTCTCCTAACGTTTCCCGTTCTCCAACACGTG
>DATFQC010000357.1:0-6695 GCA_035264425.1 Anaerolineales bacterium | reverse complement strand
CCGCCAGTACGATTGCTTTTGTTAATTGCGTTCGTTCTTTTCCTGCTGATTCGGGGTTGATCACACGGCTCAAGATAGGCTCTCCAAGTTAAGTATCAAGTGCGGGATTATACTCGCCAATCGGAAACTCGTGCTGACCGGAGGTATTAAAAGTTCGTGGGCAGCTCAGTACGGATTAATAGGAAAAACCTCTCCTAGCAAGAGAGGTTTTTCCTTTCTGTTCCACCCACAAATAAAATGATAATTCTGCCTTTTGTTTGCTATCTTCTTCCGAGTAAAATCGTTAACGTCCGGCCACCTACATCCAATCGTTAGAAATTGCTTCTGGCCAATGGGTACGGATGTTTGTCAACAGGTCCTGTAAGGGAGGCAGAACCCAAAAGCCGTCATGAGGCGAAATTGTCACCTTCAGACGATCTCCCACTGCATGCCACTCTACTTTTATTGCCTCAAGATTATCTGCCATGGTCTCGGTTGTCTCTTTGGCTTGATGCTGGTGAAAGGCCCGATAGACTCTGGCGGTAAAACTAACACTGGTTTGGGTGCCCGGCATAGGATAAGACAGCTTATAACTCCATCCATCCGAGAACTCATAGACTATATTGCTTGCGCGTTTCTGACTGCAATACGTATGTAGCCAGATACTAAAATGACGTTCATCTGTTTCTAGTAAATAGAGTTCGACCATTACGCAGACTCCAAAAACAAGCTATCCAACCCATGCACGGCTCGATGAGTACACCTGCATCGTAACCGATGGGGCTACATTTCCATGCGGTTCGTTTTCTGCATTGTAGCACTAAAACAGGTCACCCTAAGCCCTGCTCTCCGGACTGTTGACGGTGTATCAATTATTAGCTAGTAGGGTTCTAAAATAGGTTACCAACGTGCTCAGGATTTCCACATTCGTGCATGCCTGCGGTATAATTTCGCCGCTCACACTGGCACTGCGCGCCAGCGCATGTGTCGAGAGTTAATTGCGATTCGCTGATCGCCATCCACGCGGGGACGTGTCGGAACTGGCAGACGAGCATGACTTAGGATCATCCCTTGGACTTTGAGTCGCTTTACTCTACAATAAGGCGCTTTTTTCATCCTGGACGGGTTGAATCATGTACTTATTTTTAATAATCATGCTACCATTTTGTTGTAAAATTACCTTGTCTAGAGAAAGGCATACCCAATGCAAAAATGGGATTATTTACATATAGTGCTGGATTCTGAAAATAAATATGACCTAGAGCGTCTACGATACGTAATACGATACGTAAACGGTAAAGAACTCCCTAACTGGAAACAAGGTCCCAATGTCCCTAGCGTTATGAATCTATTGCAGAGGAAAGGTTGGGAACAGATTCCTTACAGTCTTGGGTATCCACCGAAAAAGCCATTTACATGGCGATCTATGATGTTTAGACGCCCTAAAGTACAGTAAGCTTCTGAAATAGGCGCTCAACCAGCTAACGGTACAAAGTCGCTGGCTGTGCTTTCAAGGTCTAGGTTGAGGTTTATATATTCCTGGGTCGTCTTTACGCTTGAATGTCCTAATAGCACGCTGATCTGTGTAATGGGCACGCCTGCGTTATAACCTAGCTGTGCATAGGTTCGGCGTAGGTCATGAGGGGCGAGTCCTGGCTTCCCGATCTGCTTTCCGTATTTGTTCACTAGGTGGAAAATCGCCACGGCTGACATAGAGTCGGCTAGCTGTGTTTTGCTCTTTCGTACCATAGCCCGCGCGATATGTTCGCTGCCTGCAAGCTGCCGCCATTCGTAAAGTTTCGCGGCAAGGATCTCATAAAATTATGCTCATTTTCTCCCTTATGTTATAATTTTTGACAGACAAAATGTTATACTTAAAGCACTTGACCAAGCGGTTTCAAGTGCTTTATATTTGCGTGCTGGTGCTATAAAATTGCATATTCCGGGGACGTGTCGGAACTGGCAGACGAGCATGACTTAGGATCATGTGCCGCAAGGCGTGAGGGTTCGATTCCCTCCGTCCCCACTTAACATAGGTGGTTGCGAAGAAGTATGCAGCCCGAATGAAAACAAAACGAAGGGAACTACGAAATTGAAAATCGATAAAACCATTGAAGAGAACCACGAAGCCAAATTAGTGGTTGAAGTTGAACCTGAAAAAATGGATGTCTACAAGCGTCGTGCGGCTCGCAAGATTTCGGAGCGCGGCAAGATCGCAGGGTTCCGCCCAGGCAAGGCTCCGTATGATATGGTCGTACGCAGCTATGGCGAACAAGCCATTCTCGAGCAGGCCATGGATTTCTTGGTGGATGCGGAATATTCCAATATCCTGAAAGAAGCGGATGTGGAACCGGGTGCGGCGGGCTCTCTTGAATCGATCGACTCACTCGAGCCGCCCAAACTCACCTTCCGCGTCCCTCTCGCTCCGGAAGTGGATCTGGGCGACTATCACTCGATCCGCTTACCGTACGAGTGGTCTGCTCCGGACGAAAAGGCAATCGAAGCCGCGGTCGAAGACCTCCGGCAAATGTACGCTACAACAGAAAATGTCGAGCGTGAAGCACAGGAAGGTGATTACGTTCTGGTCGATGTGAAGTCGGAGACGCCTGAATTGAATCGTACTGGCTATGCTGCCTTTATCCGCGCCGAGGAGCGCGATACGGAATGGCCCTACAATGGATTTGCAAAAGAACTCATTGGTTTGAAAGTGGGCGATACCAAGACCATTAAACACACCTTCCCGGCGGATTGGGAAGTGGAAGAACTGCAGGGCAAAGATGTGGAGATGGAAGTAACGATCAAGACGGTGCGTGCGGTCACCTTGCCTGAACTCGACGATGAATTCGCCAAGACGACCGGTGCCGGTGAGACTGTCGAGGCGGTACGTGAAGCTGTAAAAAGGGATGTCGAGACCCGTTCCAAGGCCGATTATGACGATAAGTATTTTGTGGACCTGATCGAGAAAATCAAGGAAGGTGCGACGCTTAAGTATCACCAACATGCCCTCGAGCATGAAGGTGAGCATGTACTTGAAGATCTGGGTCAGCGGCTTGCTCAGCAGGGAATGGATCTGGATACTTATTTCAAAGTGCGCAATACCACTCGTGAGCAATTCATTGAAGATGAAGTGAACCCGGTCGCAAAAAAACGCTTCGAGCGCTCGCTGATCCTGGATGAGATCGTCCGCCGCGAAAAGATCGAAGTGGATAACCAGGCCTTGGATGCCGAATTCAACCAGACGCTATCCAGCCTCAGCATGCAGGGCGTGGATTTAAGCAAGATCCGCGGGGGGCGCCAGGGACAACAACGCGTCGCCCAGGCGGTTGCAATGGAATCAGCCAATCGTGTCCTCACTCGCCGGGCGCTGGATATATTGAAGTCGATTGCAGTCGGCGAATATATTCCACCCGAAGAGCGCCAAAAGGATGTGGAGCCCGCCTTGGAGGAAGAAACGATCCCTGCCGAGGCAGCCACTCAGGATGAAGAACAGGCTGATGAAATGGAAGCCAACACCAGTGAGATTTCGCAGGAAGCCGAACCTGAATCGAAGTCAGAATAAGAATTTCGAAACCCTATCCTTATAAAGTTTTAACGCAATTCCAACATGGAATCGGTATGATTGGCGAAATATAAAGGAGATAACATGATCCCTGATTTTAAGAACGTTATTCCCATGGTAATTGAGTCTTCTGGCCGCGGGGAGCGCGCCTATGATATTTATTCCTTACTTCTCAAGGAACGCATCATCTTTTTGGGTACACCCATTGATGACCAGGTCGCAAACCTGATCGTTGCGCAATTGCTGTTTCTAAATCACGAAGATCCTGATCGAGAGATCAACATGTACATCAATTCCCCCGGGGGAGTGATCTACGCGGGCCTGGCAATCTATGACACAATGCAGATGATCTCGAATCCGATCAGCACTGTGGCTGTTGGTGTCACCGCCTCCTTCGGAACCGTATTACTCACCGCCGGCACCAAAGGACGTCGCTTCGCCCTTCCCAATGCCACGATCCATATGCATCAACCACTCGGTGGCGCACAGGGTCAGGCAACCGATATCGAAATTCAAGCCAAGCAAATTCTGCGCTTGAAGGCTCTGTTGCTTGGGATTATGGCGAAACATACCGGCCAACCGCTCGAGGTGATCGAGCGCGACAGCGACCGTGATTATTATCTCGAAGCCAAAGGCGCTGTTGATTATGGTTTGGTCGATCAGGTATTGGACACACCTGAGAAATTGCCAAGTAAATAACTCTGCACGTTGATAATGAAAGTCCGTTGGCACAGCACAAGCTTACCAGCGGACTTTTTCATTCTGGAGAATGTGTAATCTTCATTGCTTTGGTACAAAATGCCACTATCGGCTTTACGATATAATCGCCTCTCACAGAAAGAACCTTATCATGACCTTTTCAATTGTTGCCTGTGATCTCGAAGAGCAAAGTTGGGGCGTGGCAGTCGCATCGAAATTTCCAGCGGTCGGTGCAGTTGTGCCCTGGGCCCAGGCAGATGTTGGCGCGGTGGCAACCCAATCCTTTGCAAACACCTCGTTTGGTCCGCGAGGATTGGCATTAATGGCGACAGGTCTTTCTGCGCAAGAGGCACTGGATCGATTACTAGAAGATGATCCTGATAAGGAACTCCGGCAAGTAGGCCTTGTAGACGCGCAGGGCGGCGCTGTCACATTTTCAGGAATGGGATGTTTTGCCTGGGCCGGTGGAGTTTCGGGAAAAGGTTATGCCATTCAAGGCAATATCCTCTCGAGTGGGAAGGTCCTCCCTGCGATGGAAGAAGCCTTCCTGACTACAAACGGGAACTTGCCCACACGGCTCCATACAGCATTATTGGCTGGCGACCGCGCCGGCGGCGATAAACGTGGTCGTCAATCCGCGGCGATCTATGTTGTCAAGCCCAAGGCTGGCTATGGCGGCTTTCTTGATCGCTGGCTGGACTATCGTGTGGATGATCATGCAGATCCCGTTCCTCGCCTGGGTGAATTACTGGAAATGCACGAGCTGTATTTTGGAAAGAGCACGGAAGAAGACCGCCTGGAAATCAAAGGTCAAGTGCAGGAGCAGATTGCTGGGATTCTGACTCAGGCAGGTTATTTGAATAACGGAAAAGAATTCAGCCAGGCCTTGAACGAATTCATTGGCAATGAGAACTTTGAAGAACGCGTTGATGCCCAGGCTGGCTGGATCGACGCCCCGGTATTGAAATACCTCACAAAGAAGTTTGGGAAACAATAAACTGCTGGTTGAGGAGAGCGCTTCTTTTTCGCTTGTATCGAAATCAGCAATGAAAAGTAGACCTGAAGTTCGTGGTTTCGATATGTTTCTGGCTGGCACTCGAAACTACTCAACCACCGGAGAATAATGATACCCTCATACATAAAAGCCCTTATCCTTGACATGGACGGCGTGGTTTGGAGAGGCGACGCCCCGATTGGCAACCTCGCTGCAACATTTCACCGCATCCGTGAGCGCGGGTTGAAATTTGTCTTTGCTACAAATAACAGCACCAAGACCTCCGAACAATATGTAGCCAAGTTAAAAGAGTTTGGCGTGGATATCGAACCATGGCAGGTTGTCACTTCTTCGCAGGCTGCTGCGCGCGCCGTTGCCCAAACGTATCCTCGGGGAACCAAAGCCCTGGTCATCGGTGAGGATGGTCTGCGCATCCCATTGGAACAGGAAGGTTTTGAGATTGTTTCTCTGGCAGGTGCGCCCCAGGCAGAGGTGGTTGTAATGGGTATGGATCGCGGCGTTAGCTTTGAAAAACTCTCTGAAGCGACGTTACTCATACGACAAGGAGTCCGATTTTACGCGACCAATATGGATAAGACGTTTCCCACCCCGCGTGGGCAAATCCCAGGGGCGGGCGCCTGGGCCTCGGTTATCACTATAGCGACGGACGTCGAACCGATCGTGGCAGGAAAACCATTCCCGTTTTTGATGGAACTCTCTCTTGAAAGACTGGCAGCCCGGAAAGAAGAAACTCTGGTCGTTGGTGACAGGCTTGAAACTGACATCGCGGCGGGGCAACGGGTGGGTTGTCCCACGGCGTTAGTCCTTTCTGGTGTTTCAACAAAGGAACAGGCTGCAGAATGGGAGCCAGAGATAGATATTGTTGCCGATGATCTAATCACTTTGATTGGTTAAGTGCTGTAGCGTGGATCTATAATCCGCCAAAACTCTTGTTTTTAAGTACTTACAATAGATATGACTATAAAATGTTAATTTACGATTTAGACTTAGATGAAATCACAAATCTCTTAAAAGAATGGAACGAACCTGCCTACCGCGCCAAGCAGATCTGGCAGGGTTTGTATCAGCATTTCTACGATTCTCCGGAGCAGTTCACAAATTTACCAAAATCTTTGCGTGAAAAACTTGCGGAACATGTTACTTTTTCTCCATTCACGCTGAAGATTTTTCAAGATTCCTCGGACGGAACGACGCGCAAAACACTTTTTGAATTGCCAGATAAGAACTTGATCGAAGCTGTTCTCATGCGTTACGGTGACCCGGCGGATAATCCCCAGATCACCTCCTCCCCCACTGGACGCGGTGCCAAGAATCGTCGCACACTTTGCATCTCCACGCAGGCAGGCTGTGCAATGGGCTGTGTGTTCTGTGCGACAGGACAAATGGGTTTTAAAAGACATCTCTCCAGCGGAGAGATCATTGCACAGGTAATGTACTATGCCC
>DATFQC010000356.1:0-3696 GCA_035264425.1 Anaerolineales bacterium | reverse complement strand
CTGCCTGCGGCGGCCAGACACGCAGCGAACCAAGGGATAGGGTCGTAATCAATGATAGGATAGGAAATGTTCCCCATGAAAAAGATGCCAAAGACTTGATTGGAGGTTGTTTTGATAAATCTGGGGTTGTTGCGTTTGGATTTTCCCAGACCTGAACACCGCCTTTTAATGTTTTGAATTTTATCCAGCCGTTTCTTTCGAGCACAGGAATATATTTCAAAACGTTCACGAATCCCCAACGGACGCCATGCTCACCAGACTTTTGCAGGATTGGGTCGAGTGCAGACATTCCATTGGGGAGCCAGAAGGCACTGTCAATCTGGCCGATGCCGCTTGTGCGAAGTTCAGGGAGAGTCCGCGCGGTGTGATAACTGCCGTCGATAGTGGTGGCAGTTGTCAGCGTGGAAAGGAGCGCAAGCTGGTCGCCGAATCCAAATGTCACATAGCGCCAGTCCGAATGATCCGCCTGCTTGAGAAATCTCACGATTTGACGCATATCCACTGCCCCGGGCTGCAGAGGCAAGAAGACGGTAACGAGTCCAACGATCAGGGAGGTTGTCCCTAGAGCGAGAAAAATCTTTGTCCTGCTCCACCTTGACCACCGGCGCCGGAGCAGGATCACGATCATTCCAAAAAATGGAAGGAGTGTGAGGGATGCCCAAAATGCAAAGCGATCGTAGGTGAGCCATTCCCAACCTTTGCCGAAGAATAGGCGTGGCAGGGGAGTGGTATCACCGAGACCCAGCAGAAAAACCATACAGAACGCAAAGCCGAGCCCAAGGAGTTCACGTTTGCGCGCCAGAGACAACGCAGAAGGAATAATGAAGGCAAGCGGCCCATACATGGGCAGGAAAAAGAGCAACAGCGCGAGAGGATCTTTGAAAAAATTATGGCGTGAGGCGTGATCAATTGGCATTTGCATGGATTGCATATGACCCCATTCCCAGAAGGGCCAGATGACAATCAACATTCCAAGCGCGGACAAGATGCCCATAACAAGTAGTCTAAGTGCCAGGGATTGCCACCTAACCTGTTTGGTGATGAGCAAATGGGATGTGATTGCCAGAACAAGCCAGGGCAAGAGCAACAAAGTCGCGTGATGAAAAGCCATAACTGTTGAGAGAAGAGAAATGGTCAGTACGCCACTACGTTTGTTTCCATCTCGGAGATATTGATTCAGTGCAGACATGCTAAACAAAGCTGTCACTGTAGCAGCGAGTGTGGGAAGCTGACCGAAGATGTGCGCAGTGAGGTAAACAGATGGCAGGAATGCTGCGCCAAGCGCTGCATAACCTGACGAGGCCTTGCCGACAAAGATGCTAGTGAAGGAGTACACGGCAAGGGGCAGGACCGTTACGGTGATCCAAAGAATGACGGCAAATGCTGCCTCGATCCCAACCAAGTGACTCAACCCACCAATGAGTTGATGCACAAGGGGTGGATAGGAAGTGAATGAGAAACCTGTATACCAACGCACATCCCACAACGACCACCAATCCATGCGGTAGTGATCGCCGAAAAATATATGAACATAAGCATCATAACTTAAGCGATAACGCGCCGCGAGAATCAATAGTCCATGAAAGAGCATGGAAAATAAAACAGCCAGGCGCGCAGTACGCGGCATCAGGCGGACTCCAGCAGCGGGATACGTTTTGTGCTTTGTCGTTTTTCAAGGGCTCGATTGAACGCTTGAATGTAGCGATAGCAAGTTGCTTTTGGTCGAAGGTGCTGAATAGAATTGAAATTGTGTTCAGTTTGCGACCGTCGAAGTGAAGGCGAGTTAAGCAGCAGTCGAATCGAATCGCAAAGTTTTTCAACGCTGTTGTTTTCAAAGAATTCCACCTGCAAATTATTTTCCAGCGTTATCTTACGAATCTCATGCAAATCTGAAGCAACAACTGCGCGTCCCCAAGTTGCGGCCTGGTACAAAACACTTGAAGAGCCTGTGGAAGCCGCATAAGGCAAAATGACGATACGCGCCCGCCGAAATAAATCCTTTACATCATCTTCTGAAACTTGTCCGAGCCATTGAATGCCATCTGTAGCGTTGAAGCGAGTTTTTAATTCGCGTGCATACGTTGGGAAACGCGTATGAGCTGTCCCTGCGATGGTTAGACGTAAATGTGGAAATTCGGAGCGCAATTCAGTAAAGGCCTCGATCAATAATTCCAAGCCTTTATAAGGCGCGAGCGTGGTGAAAAAAAGCAACTCGCATGTATCCGTTTCATTTAATAGTTCAGGTTCATGATAGGCGCCAATGGGGATGTGCGCGCAATTCACGCCGCGCGCCGAAAGCCAGTCTGCGTAATGCTGCATAGTGAGGCAAACTACGTCTGCCTGGGTTGCGATGTTTGTTAATAAACGGGCGCCCCAGGGAGCCAATGATCCGCCTGGGGCATTCAACGCGCGCAGATCAGCAAGCTCGATCACTTCATGTAAGGTTACAACCGTGGGAAACCTGCGCCCTGCGCTCATGGGCGTGAATAAACCCGAGAGATTGGACAAAGGGGATTTACCGAAGATGCTCGCCCCTAAATTGAACCAGATTAAATCAGGATTTAATCGTTTCAGACGGGACAAAATCGTTTGCCGCGCGCTTAATGAATCTGGTTGCCAGCAATAGTCAATTTCCGTTAAACCTAAATGATTAGGACGCTGTCCGTTCTTTGTGGATCCAGCCAGAATGGTTAATTGTGAAAAAAGGCCTGAACTTGCCAGGCTGCGTGTTACGTGATAACCATATTGTCCGATACCAGTAATTGACGGGGGAAATGGACTAACAATGACAAGATGCATGGGCTAGTTTGACAGAACCTTTTAGGCGTTGTATAGTTCTATAATTAATACGCAAATTTTGTTGCATTGGATTTCTCGTATAAAGGACTCCCGCAAAAAGCATGCGGGACTGTAGTGCTACACTCGTCCACAGGATTGCTTCGCTTATGTTAAACGTATCTTCTAAGAATCTCTTGCGCTCTGTTCTTCATACGCTTGCTTACGCGGATGTGTTCGATTATCCGTTGACCGCACACGAAGTATACCGTTATCTGCCCATGGCGGATGCTTCGTTTGAGGATGTTATCGAGCTCCTGAACAATACGGCTCTCTTTTCGAAAATCGAAGATTACTATACTTTGCATGGTCGGGAGCAAATTGTGAAAACAAGGAAACGACGCGCCCGAGTTGCGGGTCGATTGTGGCCCAAAGCCACTCGTTACGGGAGACTCATTACTTCTCTTCCCTTTGTAAGAATGGTAGCCGTCACGGGTTCTTTGGCGATGAATAATGTGGATGACAGCAAAGATATAGATATAGACTATCTGATTGTCACGATGCCAAACCATCTTTGGACCTGCCGCGCTCTGGCACTTATGGTGGCCAGATTTGCGAGACTTGAGGGTGTAAGCCTCTGCCCGAACTATCTCGTCGCGACCAATGCCCTGAACTTAGATGATCATTCACTCTATGTTGCCCATGAATTGGCGCAGATGATTCCGCTTTCAGGTATGGAAATTTATGAGGAGATGAGTCGTCTAAATGGCTGGATGGAAGATTATCTGCCCAATGCATTAACACTACCTGAGTTGCCTCCCGGTGTGAGAGTTATGCAAGAGCATTTTTTAATGCAAAACGTTTTAGAATTTTTATTTCGACTTCCTTTTGGAGTTTGGTTTGAAAAATGGGAAATGGACC
>DATFQC010000355.1:0-2404 GCA_035264425.1 Anaerolineales bacterium | reverse complement strand
CCGAAAGGGCGAGCTCGGCGAGGGCAGTCTGTGTGGAGGTGAAGATATCTTCGGGGTTCAGCCGCGCCCAGATCGGATAGAGTGTCGTCAGCCAGTTGAACAGATTGGCATCCTGCGCAGCCGGGACAGCACGGGTCAGGGTCTGGTAAAAGTGGTGGTGGGTGTTGACCAGCCCCGGAAGAACAATGAAGCCCTGCAAATCGAGCACTTCGTCAGCAATTTGCGGCAATTGGCCTGTTTCCCCGACCTGCTCGAGGAAGCCATCCCGAATAAAAAGACCACCATCGGGAATTTCCCGCTGATGGTCATCCATGGTGACGATGTAAGCGTTTTTGATGAGTAGGGTAGTCATGTAGTTGGGTAGTTTAGAAGTTGTATAGTTCTTCAGTAGTGGACTAGACCAAATTTGTCTGACAACTCAAGTGTAGCAAAAAAAAGAGAGGATGTCAATCAGAATTTGGGAAAAGGATAAATCTTCATGCTGGCAGGGTGACTTTTGTTTATACCCTTTTCTCCACAAAAATTTGGTAGACAATGATTGATCGCATCAATATTCCCTTCACTCAGTCCTCACCGGGGTTACAAAAGGAGAGAGCATGGTTGCTTCTGCTATAATAAAAACCTATGATGAGCCCAAAAGTACTGGAAGCCGACGGATTAATCTTTTGGTTTCATAGCTACGATGCCTTACATGAGAATCGTGCAAGTGTCCACGTTGGAAAGGGCTCACAAAATGATTACACTGATGCAAAGATCTGGCTGGAGCCAGAAGTTGAAATTGCACGTGCCGGCAAAACTCTCAAGACTCAGGAACTTAATAAAGCCTTTAAAATAATTGAGCAAGACCTGGAATACTTGCTGGAGGAATGGCATGGTTACAGGAACAAAGCGAACCAATGAAAAGATGAAAGTCAAGCGCTATAAGATTCAACACTCCATTGACGAATACACATTTCCCAAAGAAGCTTATATCCACGCCGTAACGTTTGATGAAAAACATATGCGTGTCGAGTTGACAGATGAACGCATCATCTCGATTCCCCTTATGTGGATTCCGACGTTGTACAATGCCTCTATTGAAGATCGCAAGAACTTTGAGATTAGTCAAAATCGTAAGATGATCATCTGGGATCCTGAGAAGAGTGGTATCAATGATGAGATCAATATTATAGATTATCTGGGACCAACACGGGCCAATGATGAACGTGGCTCTGTGGTTTACACTTCCGCTGAAACAGGCAAACAAGTTGCAGAAGCAAAAATGAAAATTAAAAAGAAGTAATATGATCCCCGCCGCAAGGCGGGAGTTGATTTAATGGGGTATGAAAACGCCGTGTGCATCATCACAGGCCAGCTCCTATGAGAGCTTCCAATTTGAGTGCAATTGTAGGCCGTGCAGCAATGATATACTGAATCAAATTCCTATCGTTCCTCCTTAGCCGTATTCTGAAAAGGACAATCCTCATGGTCTACATCAATCTCCGCCTTAATGTTGCGGATTATGACAAGTGGCTCGCTGCCTTCCAGGGTTTCGAGTCTTATCGCAAGGCATCTGGTTCCACAGGAATAAATCAGATCTTTCATGATGTGGATGATCCCCACAACGTGACTCTTATTATGGAATGGGATGAAGCAACCAACGCACAGGCATTTCTGAACAATCCACAGACGAAAGCGAATATGGATGCGGCCGGCGTCACCGGGCGGCCAATGGTGCTGGCGGTCCAGGTGAAGGCGTAGCAAAATCAGAAGAGGCTGCCATGCAAGACATCCAGACCGATGTTTCCGATGAGGCGCTGATCACTGCGATCCGCGCCAACATGTGTGATTTCTTTCGCCACCTCAGCCGAAGCAATCCAGCCGAACATTTTGAGAATAAACAATTTTCACGCTGGTATACACCGCTTCCGCATCCGTGGTTCAATGGGGTATTGTCTTCCCATCCGTACCGTGATGGCGATGAATCATTTATTAATGACACCGTGGAATATTTCCGCAAGCAAGGGGTACAAACCCTTACCTGGTGGCTGGAACCGCAGCTAAAACCCTCGGACTGGCGACCTGCCCTTTCCAGGCATGGCTTTGGTTTTTCGAACGATACGCCCGGCATGGCCATTGATCTGCATGAGATGAATGAGTCCCTGCAAGGAGTGGAGGGACTTGAAGTCCGGGTAGCCGGAGAGGCCGAGTCCATCAGAACCTGGACCAGGATGTTCTTAAAAGGATATGGCCTGCCGCCCGCCTGGGAATCCATCACGTTTGATCTCTGGATGCAGCTGGGGCTTGATCTTCCCATGCGCAACTATCTCGGATATTTGAATGGCAAAGCGGTCTCTACCTGCACCATGTTTTATGGAGGCGGCGCGGCGGGCATCTACTTTGTGTTCACGGTACCGGAGGCGCG
>DATFQC010000354.1:0-7149 GCA_035264425.1 Anaerolineales bacterium | reverse complement strand
AGACGAAAATGTGTTTGCCTACTCAAACGTGTTTAATGATGAACGTGGATTAGTCCTTTATCACAACCGCTTCGCCGACACCAGCGGCTGGATCAAAATCTCCGCTGCCTACCTCGATAAAGGTACCGGCGACCTGAGACAAAAATCCCTGGCTGAAGCGTTAGGGTTACCCTTCGAAGGCTATATTATTTTCAAAGATTACGTGACGCACCTGGAATACATCCGTGCTTGTGAAGAGTTCTGGCAAAAGGGCATGTATGTTGAATTGCACGCCTACCAGCATCACGTTTTCATGGACTGGCGATTTGTGGACGATGAGAAATGGCAAACAATTCACGACGCGCTACATGGCGCGGGCGTTGAATCCATGCAGGCGAAGTGGGAGGAGATGTTTGGAGAGAAGAAAGAGGAAGTTGTTGAAGAAGTAAAAGTTAAGAAGCCGCGGAAGAAGCCGGTAGCAAAGAAAGCAGAACCCAAGGTGAAAAAGACATCACCGAAAAAAAAGGTTATCGCTGAAAATGTTGATAAAACTGGATCTCCTGCGCCCGATAAAAAAAGGACAACCAAACTTAAATAGACTATAGAACTTTTTATCTATATAAATAACAGGATAATCAAGCGATTAATACAGAAATTTTTGCAAATCTGCTGACGAGTCCCAGCTGACTGATTTCACCGACAATAAAAACATCCGATGCCTTCGTGACATCGGATGTTTTTCATAACATAGAGTAATTCTCAATCTGCTGCTCCTGTTTCGGTCCGTTGGCTACTGCTGGTCTTAGGTGCATGCTGGATCAAGTTTAATCCGGCAATGTAGAAGAAGCCAAGCATATAGATAACCATCCAGGGCACGACACCCCAACCGATATAGTGGGACAATACAACACCCGTGAACAGTGCGTAGATGCCCAGGGCAATCTCGATCCAGACCATGGAACTGAGAGGGGCCACGTAGCCATGATCGATTTTTTGCTTGTGTTTGCCTCGGTTATCCAGATTCAATTTTGGAGTACGGATAAATGCTCCACCTTTGCTGAACAGCCCTTCGATGACTGCAATCGTAGTACTGAGTGATAAACCAAACCCAACAATCACCAGCACTGGAAAGGATTTCATTCTCTTGAAGATGGAACGATGTTGGGTAGCAGTCGCTGTCAGGTAGAGCAGTGGAGGCCCGAAACCTGCGATAATAGAAATTGGGAACAGCTTGAATGCGCCCGGAATAAAAAGTCCTACTGGAAGCGTAAGTAGAAGTAAAGAGAGCATAAGTGGATGCACGAAATATCCTGTCAGGTGCAGAAGTGCCATGAAGCGGACTTTCCACGACAAATCAGACTGCAACACACTTGGCAGAATCTTGCGCACGACTTGAAAACTGCCCTTTGCCCAGCGGAATTGTTGCTTCTTATAAGCTTCTACCTGTGGAGGTAACTCAGCCGGGACAACCACATCCGGAAGGTAATCAAACTTCCAGCCGCGCATCTGGGCCCGATAGCTGAGATCTAAGTCTTCCGTCAGGGTATCCCATTGCCAGCCACCCGCATCTTCAATACAAGCACGGCGCCATAATCCGGCGGTGCCGTTGAAATTAAGGAAGAAACCATTTTTGGAACGAACAGTTTGCTCGATAATGAAATGACCGTCAATACCCATGGCTTCCGCACGGGTGAGCGAGTTGTATTGCTGGTTGGTGTGACCCCAGCGGGTCTGAAGACATCCCAGTTTTGGATTTTGAAAGGATGGAACGGTCCGCTTCAACCAATCCGGTTTGGGAACAAAATCTGCATCAAAGATCGCGATCAATTCGCCGGTGGCGGTATGAAGACCATTTTCCAGCGCACCAGCTTTATAGCCTTTGCGATCCACGCGATGGATCAGTTCAATAGTTACCCCTCGTAACTTGTAGTTTTCCACCAGATGAGCGACAAGATCATAGGTGTCGTCTGTGGAATCATCCAATACCTGAATTTGAAGGCACTCTGCAGGGTAATCCAATTGTGTTACGGCGCGCAACAGTCGTTCCACCGTGTATTTTTCATTAAAGATCGGAAGTTGCACCGTGACAGGCGGCCAATTTTTAATTGAGTAGGTTCTTCCCTTATGTTTTGCAGGCGTTTTCATCAACAAGTACATTAGGGTGGTAATGAGGTTATGAAATCCATAAAGGGCCAGAATGGCAGTAATGATGATATAAAAAACGCCGATCAAACTTATCAGAAGTTGCAAAGTAGGATCCTCCTTCATTTGCATTACAGAATACAACCACGAATTCCTGTGATTGTATTAATAAGAACGAAGGAGAACCGTAGATATTATTACGTAAGTGAGAGATATCTTAGTAGGAAATTAGAAATTTCTCAGTCCATCGATGTTTGCGAGTTGACGTCAACTTCAAAATCGACAGACTCCGCTTGAATAATAAACTACCTCCTGCTAGGGAGGTAGAGAAGATGGCAAATATGAGCTTACGGAACAAGAAAATTCGTAGTAGGCTAAATTTTTCTGACGAAATTAGTCCACACCGATTTTTGTGCCGTAAGAGTAATGGGTCGATACAGCAAGAAATAGAGGACGACAAGAGCCACGAGCCAAAATACTACAGACCAAATCACTCCCACGCGTGAGGCCTGATAAATCATGGGGTTGCCTGCCAGCCATGGGAGTGCCTCTGGCATGGGTTTTCGATCCAATAAGTAGTACAACAGATCTTCAAGGCCACAGAATGCACCGACAAACAGAGAGATGAGGAAATACAGGCAGTCTTTCCAGACTCCCCACATGAGAACGATGCCCAGCGTGGCATAGCCCGCCAGGGAAACAAACCAGCCAGTATGGTAGATGTTAGCATACCTTACCATGTGATTGGCTTCAAAAATTCTTTGCCAGATAAGAATATCAGCGAGAGTATAAAAAAAGAGTGCCAATGCGGCGGCATAGACAGGACGATATTTCTTCATTGTTTGCTCCAATAATTTAATAATGTATAAGACTTTCAAATGATTATTAATCCAAATTCCGACGGAGTATATCCTTATTTTATAGATACACCATAGACGAATACCTACGTTCAATCTACTCTTAGTATACAGTTTGCAGAAGTGTTAATGCATGTCAGTTTGATTGCCCCTTGATATTTATGATCCCCATCTGGGTTGGTAATCACAGTACCCATTGTCTGTCAGCCGGCGCTGATCCGTTCCATCAGCACGCATAATGTAGATTTCACAGCTGGCCTGATTCTTATTTGCCACATCGGTGTAGGCGGTGAACGCAATCCATTTACCGTCTGGTGAGAACGTTTCTCCCTGCGCGTTGCTGCCCTGCGAGACCTGATGTAAATTACTGCCATCCAGATTCATGACATAAACTTCATGCAAAAATTCACCCCCCATATCCAGGGTGATCAAGTTGCCAATGGACCAATCGCTGTGGCCACGTGTATCAATTGTTGCATGGATCTCTTGTGGATCGCCCCCGTCGAAGTTCATGACATACAGCTTGTTGCTGCTACTGCGCCCCATGGCGAATAGGATCTTCGTTCCATCGGGTGACCAGGTACCGTCGTGAGCATCTCGACCGGAGGCGCCATACCATTTACGGGGGTTCGTCCCATCCCGGTTCATCACCCAGATCTGGGAATTGTTCTGGCCGGCGCGATAGGTGACCAGTATATACTTGTTGTCGGGAGAAATTTCAGGTGTACTGACATATTTCTTCAAGTCTGTCAGCCTTTTTGTTTGTCCGTTGTCTACACTCCATTCCCAGATTTCAGAATTTTCACCTTCCTTAACAACATAAACGACTGACCTCCCATCTGGTGAAAGAGAGCCGTTAAAGCTTGCAAGGGGTGAATTTGTAAGTCGTTGGAACCCCGAGCCATCCGGGTTGATCATGCAAACCTCATCTCCCTGGATATTGCAGGTGAAAACGATTTTTCCTGATGGTTTGCCCAGGGGTGTATCGATGACTACGCTGGTCTCAGTGAGTACAGGATCTATATTGGGAGTAGGGGAATTGATGATCTCGGCTGTTTTTGTTGGAGAATTGTTGACCGCTGTGTAAATGAAACGTGCCCCGAGGATAAGACCCCCAATACAAGTCAACCCGATGAGTGCAATCAGGCCTGGCAGGACAAATTTTTTCAAATCCACGGCCGGGAAGCCGCCGGGTTGTTTTGTTTCCTGCTTCTTCCGTTTGATTACGGCCGTGACGCCCAAATGATGTTTGAGTGCATTCGAGAGCTCATCCAGCCCATTTTGGAAATTATTGCGCAGGTCCACCCGCTGATGATCGGACAGCCGCAGTGGGATAGAGTCATCTTCCTCGCCAGCGATCAAAACTGGAAAAATCCGCTTTTCATTTTGCTCAGCAAAACTGATTTCACGTCTTACCCATTCAGAATTATTCGAATCTGGCGACAGCAGAACAATCATGCCCTCCGCCCCACGAATGGAGCGCTCAATCTCTCTTTCCCAGGCAGGCGAACCCGGAATTAAATTCTCAATATCTACCCATATACCGATGCCGCGCCCGCGTAACTCTGCAACGATCCTCTTTTGCAGGTTGACATCTTCCCGGCTATAACTCATAAAAAAATAAGGAGCAGATGCGCTCGCCATGGTCAGCCTCGTTCGACGTTAATTTCTTGTCATTATAGAATAAAAAAGGAACCAGTAAACAAAACCTTCAGATTCGTGAGCCTGAAGGTTTGTGATTTTACATTGATCTCAGACAGATTCGGTCGGGTGAGGTGGATAATTGGGAGGCTGTCTTCGAAATTCGTAATTGTTCAGCACGGCTTCTATGATTTTGTTCTGCTCATCGGTAACGACTTCGAACTCCACACCGATATTGAAGTATTCAGGACTGATATCCTGGTGGCACCGCACGACACGCACGGGCAGAGTCAACCGCGTGGCATTGATCTTGGGCAATTCCGGCAATTGGATAGAAATGGTTAATTGATCGTCCACTTTGAGCGGTTCATCGCCAATGACCATCGCACCAATGAGAGTAAGGTCTCCCAGGTAACCGATCAATTTGCCCTGAGTCAGATCGAACACCTGTGAGTAGGACATCAAGTCCTTGCGAGGAAGTTTGCGTCGATCCTGCATAATTACTGTCTCAAAGCAAAGTTTACTTGACTTGACGAGTTAAATCAATTGCTTGAACGTCCTAAAATCTTTTGGTTTGCAGGTAAATGTGGTAAAAATCGAGCCCATGCGCTGGATCTATCTTTCCCCTCATCTGGATGATGCTGTGCTTTCTGCCGGTGGATTGATTTACGAACAAACCCAATCCGGTATCCCCGTTGAGATCTGGACGTTTATGTGTGGATATGCTCCTGCGGGTGAAGTATCTTCGTTTGCGGAATTGCAGCATGCTCAATGGGGATTTTCCTCCGCGGAAGAGACCACGCGCATGCGTCGGGAAGAGGATAAAACGGCGGCGGCGCGGGTGGGTGCGAGCGTCCTTCACTTTGATTTTCTGGATTGCATCTACCGACGGGGAGCTAACGGCGAGTGGCTGTATTACGATATTTCCGTGCCGCCTCACCCAGAAGATGCCGGAATTCCCGCTCAAATCGCGGAGGCCATCTCCGCTCATCTCCAGCCGGATGATGTTCTGGTCTGCCAGCTGTCGGTCGGTTCCCATGTTGACCATGTCCTCGTTCGACATGGCGCGGAACTACTTGGATATCCGTTACGTTATGATATTGATGTCCCTTATATTTTCTACAAACGTGAAGAATTGGGCCCAAAATCGTCCGGGATGGAGAAGTCTGTGCATCCGATCACGGAAACAGGCCTAAACCGTTGGAAAGAGGCGGCTCTCGCGTACAAATCTCAAATCGTTGTCCTCGGAGAGGCGTTCAATACGCCCGAAAAGGTACAGCAGTCTATCCAAGCGTACTGGGCAGAAGAACAAGGGATTCGTTTATTGCAAGAGCGTTAGCCAGGCCTTTCGTCTCTTGTATGGACTGTAAAACCATGATATATTAAGCACGCTTTCGGGAGAGAACATCGGGTTTCTTCATTGCACTGCTTCCCTTTTTTATTTGCATCTCTTTTAGAGATGCAATATTCTTATAGCAGGAAATATGAGCATGCCAAACAATTTTTTGACCAAAGAGGGTTACCAAAAGCTCCAGGACGAGTTGGATTACTTGCGCACCGCCAAGCGCCAGGAGGTTGCCAATCGTCTGCATGAGGCCATGGAAGGGGGGGAACTGATCGAAAATGCTGAATATGAGGCTGCTAAAAACGAGCAGGCTTTTGTGGAAGGTCGTATTCAGGAACTAGAAATGCTCCTTGCCACCGCCAAGATCATTGATGAAAACGGCAGAAAAAAGAGTGATTCTGTTCAAATCGGCTCCAAAGTGACGATTAAGGAAGGTAGCTTTGATTCAGAGACCTTCATTATTGTCGGCATCGCGGAGGCCAACCCACGGGATGGCAAGATTTCCAATGAGTCACCGATTGGGAAGTCTATTTTGAACCACAAAGTCGGTGATACTGTAAAAGTTGAAACTCCGGGTGGCACGTATAATGTTAAAATCCTGAAGATCTCTTAACACAGGAGCGTATCATTTCGCCCCGCGCCTGTAATCATGCGCGGGGCTTTTCTTTTGACCCGCTTCTACCGTCGGCACCCTCCCCAATTTCCTCGTAATTCGGGAAATTGGGGAGGCCGGGGTGGGGGCTGGGAGGAATCATGACCGAATACAATTCACTCGAAAAAATCCGTTTGCAGAAATTGGAAGAATTACGGGCCGAAGGAATCGAAGCCTATCCAACGCGCTCCCAACGCACCCATTTGAGCGCAGAGGCGATCGCGGAATTCGAAGCCGCTGAAAAAGAGGGCAGGGAATTAAGGGTGACCCTGGCGGGCCGCATCCGGGCGATGCGCCCGATGGGGAAAATCTCCTTTGCGCATATTGAAGATGGCGCTGGCAAGATTCAATTATTCTTCCGTTTGAATGAAGTTGGCAAGGAAAACTTGGATTTTTTCAACAGGATATTCGATATCGGTGATTTTATCCAGGCAGAAGGCGTGATGTTCCGCACCAAAACCGGGGAAGCAACGCTCCACGTCCACGGCTTCCAGCTGCTCGCTAAATCTATCAGCCCTCTCCCCGCCGCGAAG
>DATFQC010000353.1:0-2438 GCA_035264425.1 Anaerolineales bacterium | reverse complement strand
TCCGGGGGTTTTCCGTATAATGTGTACGGAGCGAAAATGATTTACACATATCAAATCGAAGGAATTCCTGTCCAAACGGGCGATGTTATCTGTACGATGAACGGCAAGCCGGATATTTTGCCCGGCGAGTTTTGGCGTTTCGTGGGTCGGCTTGTCCCTGGGGAAGTAGATCATGTGGCAATCTATCTTGGACCCAATGGAAGATGCATCGAAGCGGGCGCGCGTGGCGTAATCACCTTTGATGTGCCACACGGGCATTGGAACACTGAACGGATGGCGCTCCAACGCGGATTGTTGTTTGATACCTTTTACGGAATTGCTTCGCCCCTCGATGGGCTGGAAGTTCCTGAGGAGGAAGAACATGAACTGCGCTCAACGGTCGCGGCCTACTGCCGTGCCCAAATCGGCAAGCCCTATAATCTAAATTTTCTGGATGCAGAGACAGAAGAAGCATTCTATTGCAGTCAGCTTGCCTATAAGGCCTACCAACAGATTGGGATTGACCTGAATACAGGTCTCACCATGGAACAATTCCCCGGAACCAACGCGATCGTTTACCCGCAGGAAATCTGGAATGGGTTCAGTCATCGCGAAAAACATAATCAGTTTCCGCTAAGCAATAATGAGTTCGTAACAGACCCGTCTCAGTAAGAGACGGGTTTTGGTTTCTACCCTGGATTTTGAAACATTCTGTGCTTTTGACAGGACACAGGCTGCCATCTGGGGGCCTTTTGTTTAATAAGGCTATGTTATAGTAAATAGAATTCCAGCACCAAAACGGGTTAGATATGAAACATTTCACAGGGATCCTGCTCATCGCGATATCTGCCGCGTCGTTTGGAACGCTGGCCATCTTCAGCAAATTCCTCTATGAGGATGGCCTCGATATATTCACCATTCTGTTCCTGCGATTTGGGATCGCTGCGTTCCTCATGCTGGTCATTCAACTTGCGCGCAGGGAAAAATTTCCGCGCGGGAAAATTTTTCTGCAATTGATGGGTATGGGCGCGCTGGGATACGTGGGCCAATCGTTTTCTTATTTGACCGCCATCAAATATGCCTCGGCAGGCTTGGTGGCACTGTTATTATATTTATATCCAATGTTTGTATTCCTCCTGTCCGTACTCGTTTTACATGAAAAAGCAACCTGGGTCAAAGTCGTTGCCATCCTCATTGCACTGCTTGGCACCGGCCTCACAGTAGATCCTGTAGGAGGGCAGCTGCCGGGCATCCTGCTGGCTATTTCGGCCGCGTTGATCTACTCTGTTTATATTATTGTGGGAACGAATGTGATGAAATACGTTTCCGCGGTGCAATCCTCAGTGGTTATTTTTGCCTCCGCTGGTGCCGTTTATGGAATCCTAATGGCATTCAACGGTATACACCCTCCTGCTACCAGCCGGGGATGGATCAATATCATCGGCATTGTGCTGGTCGCCACAGTCATTCCCGTGATCACATTTCTGTCAGGTCTCGAGCGGATTGGCCCCACCCACGCGGCGATGCTCTCCACGCTGGAGCCCGTCGTCACAGTCCTGCTCGCGGCCTGGGTTTTTGGCGAACGGCTTCAATCCATTGCCCTGTTGGGAGGCGGCATGATCTTGATTGCTGTGATCATATTGACACGCGGCGAAGCCAGTGAAGTCAAAGAATTTGCCCGCTAAAAGCTCTTTTTTGTAAATTTCGCTGATTCTTGCACCTTTCTATGATTTCTTTGGCAAAAATCCAATGCTATTTTCTGCACAACCTGCGCAAAAGCAGGGTATAATTCCCCTACTACATTTTATCGAGTCCCGATTTACCAATCTACCGACTCACATATCAGCAGTCCACCGCTGTTTTCGCTTTTTGAGTACGTCGCTCAATTCCCCTTAAACATCTACAAGACTTCTGAAGACAAGGAACGATTTTGAACTTCGATCAATTTAATTTGGATTCCCGCTTAATGCAGGGAATCAAAGTCGCGGGCTATGAGATCGCGACTCCCATTCAGGAGGCCGCGATCCCGGCGGCGTTGCGTGACCGCGACATCATCGGTACCGCACAAACTGGCACGGGCAAGACCGCCGCGTTCGTCCTCCCCATTCTCAACAAACTGCTCGATGGGCCACGCGGGATGCCGCGCGCGCTTATCGTCACACCTACACGTGAACTAGCCGAACAAATCAATCAGGTAATCCGCGCCCTGGCAGTGGGAACAAGGCTGCGAAGCGCAACCATCTATGGGGGCGTCACAGCCAGCCGACAGATCAAGGCCTTGAAAGATGGTACCGAGATTCTCGTGGCATGCCCGGGTCGGCTGCTGGATCTAATCCAGCAGCGCCACGCAAGGATGGATCGAATCGAAATCCTTGTACTGGATGAAGCCGACCGTATGTTCGATATGGGTTTTCTGCCTGATGTAAAACGGATCATAAAAGCCGTGCCTGCCCAGCGAC
>DATFQC010000352.1:0-5753 GCA_035264425.1 Anaerolineales bacterium | reverse complement strand
GCGTCAGGGCAAAAGTCCTGGAACGATTTGAACAAATCGTGCGTGGAACAGCGGAAACCCTCGGATGCCAGGCGGAAATTACCATTAAGCGGATAACTCCGGCCCTGGTCAATGATCCTTCGATCAGCGAAAGAGTCCAGGAGACATCTCGTCGCATTTTGCCCGATTTCAATTTGCACACAGACGGCTATTTGACGATGGGCGCCGAAGACGCGTCATTCTTGCTGGAAAAAGTGAACGGCTGTTTTTTCTTTGTGGGCTCTGCAAATAAGGAACGCAATCTGGACTATGGGCATCACCACCCCAAATTTGATTTCGATGAAGAAGCCCTGATCCACGGTTCAGCGTTAATGGCGGCAGCCGCCATGGATCTATTGAACGCTAAATAATCCATGCTATGCCACGCACCAGCAAGGCGGAAGCAAGTGCGATCACAACCGTTAGCGCTCCAATCGCGACCATGGCGCGTGATCCCAGTTCACGCTTGAGCGCCGATAGCGTTGCAAGGCATGGAAGATAGAACATCACAAATGTGGCATAGACGACCATTTGTGTTTTTGTAAGAGCAGAGCCAGAATTTACAGTTCCCAGTGCCTGGCTGAGCATGACCAGTGACAGCTCCTTGCGGAAAATTCCGAAGATGAGCGGCACCCCCGTTTCTGAAGGTAGACCCATTAACCATGTCACAGGACGAACAACCCAGTTAAAAATGTAAGCAACGTCAAGATAATTGAGCACAGAAAGCACGGCACTGCCCACGATCAAAATCGGCCAGGCTTCTACCACAAACTCACGGACGCGGAACCAGGATTTACTCAACACATTTTTCAGCGTTGGCACACGGTACGGCGGCATCTCAAGAATCAAACCCGGTGTGTCTTCGGGCATCAACTTTGACAGGATGCGGCCGGTGAGCGCAATAACGATCAGATTGAACAGGTACAATCCCAAAGCCGCCAAGGGACCCAGGTAAAACGCAACCAACCCAAAGACCACCGCCAGCCGCGCCGCGCATGGGACAAGTATGGCCAGTGTGGCGGCGAGATAACGATCACGCGGCTCCTCCAGTGTGCGGGTGGACATGACCGCCGGCACGTTACATCCATAACCAAGGATGAACGGCACGATGGCTTTCCCATGCAAGCCAATACGATGCATGAAGGAGTCCATGAGAAAGGCTACGCGTGGGAGATAACCAATATCTTCGAGGAGTCCCAGTCCAAAGAGAAATGGCAAAAGGTAGGGCAGGACAATGGCTACACCCGCTGCAATCCCCTGCATCACGCCCAGCAGGATTTCTGAGAACAAGTTCCCCGCGCCAAACGGAGTCAACACCCATTTGGTGATGAGATCAAAAAAGGTGAGCAATGGTGGCTCAGTGATTTTGCCAATGCCATAGACTGTTTGAAAAAATAAAAATAAGACAAACAAGAGGATTGCATATCCCCAAATGGGATGCAACAATACATCGTCAATTCGATCCCGCCATGTAACATGACGTTCACCCTGTCTTACATATCGATTGGTCAATTCCCTTGCCAGTTGGTGGCGCGCCTCGGCGCACGGACCTTCCCGGGTGGAGATTTGTTTTGTTCTTCCTACGTTCAGGCTCTTTAAAAACAATTGCTTAACACCACGTCCCTTGCTCGCGACCAGGGGTAAGACAGGGATATTCAGTTCGTGTGCCAGTCCTTCCCCATCGATTCGCAGCCCCAAACGGGCGGCTTCGTCAACCATATTGAGGGCAAGGATGACAGGTTTTTTTAACGAGAGCAACTCAAGGCTTAGTTCAAGAGCCGAAGCCAGATGCGTTGAATCCGCCACATTGACAATGACATCCACGCCCTTCGAATCCAAATAGAGCGCTGCCTGCTCTTCTGCGGGGCTTCCTCCCTCGAGTGTATACGTCCCGGGCAGATCTACAAGCTCGATCACTTCGCCCGCCACGCGCACTCTGCTTTCGGTATAAGTGACCGTCGTTCCGCTAAAGTTCCCCGTCTCGGCCTTATACCCTGCCACTTGATTAAATAAGGTGCTCTTGCCGCAGTTCGGCTGACCGATTAATGCGATTCGCATTCAGTCTCCACGAATAAATTTTCCGCTACGGTTCGACCCAGCGCCAGCTCACGTCCATTGACTTCCACCAGCAACGGACCGCCCAGGGGCGCGCATCGTAAAACACGCAAGGTATCGCCCAAATGTAATCCATATTGTCTGAGCTTGCGCACCAGGCGCTCGCTAACCGAGACCAGCCGGGCATGCTGACCCCTGGGAACATTTAGAAGAGATTTCATGTCTTCTTTATAACTTGGAGAAATAGACCAGCCAAGTGATGAACGTCCTTTAGCGAGGCTATAAATATCGTGAATTTGGACTGGAAAGGTATAAATAAATTGGAGGTTTTATACAAAGGATTTTCCGTGCGTTCCTTCTCTGGATCCTGATCCTGTGTGCCTGTTCGCCGAACATAGCTTTTCCTCAGCCGGTTTCGCCCACAATCACCATCACACCTTTGGCTTTTCCTATCACAGCCGTCCCAATTCCAGAACTGACTGTGACGCTAAGTACCCCTCAAATTGATCAGCCGCCCGACGGAAACATCCCGACTACCCCCCCGAACCCTCAGGCTTGCGGATATCAATGGGCAAACCAGGATCTACCTGAGCTCTCCAGCAGTTTCCAGGCCTCCATTCAGGCACTTCAATCGGAGGCCCAAGCCAGCGCCTATGCCTTTGGGGAAAATTGTGTTCTTGCCGATGGAAGTATCGGGCGCTTCGGTGCCATGGAAACGGATTTCAATGTGACTTTGAACGTCAATGACTTAACTAATGAATCCGACTTGGGCGAATGGATTGTAAAAGTCATGCAAGTCATCCAGAACCTCCCTCCCGAAAAGATCATGGGTCCACAACCCGGGCGGGTGAGCATGATCTTTCAATCAAACGGCGATCAAAAAATTGTTAACTTTTACATCAACCAATACCAGGCGCTGGCCCCCGGTTTGGGTGGTTTGGAAGTTTATCAGGCATTGCAAACTTCTCAATAAAATTGAATGACCGGGTGATAGTCACTTCTTGCAGCGGGTGGCTGTCAGCTTTTGATTCTTGACAAACCCTCCCCCTTGATATATACTTTGTTTAGTAATTACTAAACGTACATAACGAGCAATCATGACACAATCCATTACAAAAATCAAGAAAGACTTTATAGAAGGTCTGAGCCAAATCAGCCGCTTCTGGGGGTTTCCCAAGGGAATGGGCGCTATTTTTGCAGTACTCTATCTCTCCCCCACATCGCTCTCGCTGGATGAAATTGTGGAGGAAACAGGACTCACCAAAGGCGCGATCAGCACAGAAATCCGTGCCCTGGCCCGCATGGGGCTTGTCCATCGTTCCTCCAGGCTTGGTGATCGTAAGGATTATTATGAAGCCGAAGCAGATTTTTACTCCGCGATCCGTTCCGTCTTAAAAGAGAGACAGAACAGCGAGTTTGATCGCGCCATCCGTTCGGTCAAAGCGACGCTCAAAACCATGGAGGAACACTGGGTGGAGAACGAAGAGTGGAATTTCGTTTATGAGCGCGTTCAAGCCTTGCAAAATTTCTTCGATGCGATTGACAACCTCACCAAGGCAGTTGTTCGCCTAGAAAGTTTGGGGATTTCCAACGTGACAAAAATTTTGGGAGTATTGAAATGACCTTCACGCTGAGCGGACCGTAGGCGCACATGAAGCGTATTTATGAAGGTTTATGGACACGAGGAAAGGAGTTCAAATGAGAATCGCAGTGACAGGTGCATTCAGTTATTCAGGGAAATATATTACCAAACGACTCTTGGAGCGCGGTGAAGAAGTCATCACGTTGACTGGCCACCCAAATCGTCCAGATCCCTTTGCTGGAAAAGTAAAAGCCTATCCCCTGGATTTTGACGAAGCCAGTATGACACATAGCTTACAGGGTGTAGATGTACTCGTCAACACATATTGGGTGCGCTTCGATAAAGGTGAAAATACGCAACCGCGTGCAGTAGAGAATACACGTAAACTGGTCAATGCAGCAAAAGCTGCGGGCGTGAAACGGATAGTGCACATCAGCATCACGAATCCGTCGGCCGAATCGCATCTGCCATATTTTTGGGGAAAAGCCGCCAATGAAAAGGCTGTGATCGAATCGGGGATGAGCTACGCCGTCCTGCGCCCCACCGTGCTGGTCGGAGATGAAGATATTTTGATCAACAATATCGCCTTTCTTCTCAGGCGCTTCCCACTCTTCGTTCTGCCTGGAGATGGGTCTTACAAGCTGCAGCCTGTTCATGTGGAGGATGTGGCAGATCTCGCGGTGGAAGGGGTTTACCGAACGGACAATTATGTCATCGACGCAGTGGGTCCTGATATTTTCACATTCAAAGAAATGGTGGAATTGATTGGAGAAAAGATCGGCGCAAAACGCCCGCTGATCTCCATACCGCCGCGTTTGGCATTGCTTGCCGCGCAATTCCTGAGTCTCTTTGTGAACGACGTTATCCTGACTCCAGAAGAAGTAGATGGATTGATGGCAGGCTTATTAGTCTCCAAGGAACCGCCGCGTGGCAAGACGCATTTATCAGAGTGGCTGGAGAAGAACAAAGCTCGCGTTGGCACGAAATATGCTTCAGAAATCAAGAAGCATTATCAACCGGGTGTTATTCCGAAGAGCCGCGAAGCGACGACGAAATAATCGCCCGTTACCTATCGAACTCTTGCCAGCATCTCCACTCTGCAAAGGGAGACCGCCCCACAGAGAAAGCTTGCAGCAATCGTTATTTATTTTATGAATGACAAAGATATCTCAAAACAGAAAATAATCCTATTCGATGGTGTGTGCAACCTCTGCAACGGATCCGTCACCTTCATTCTGCAGAGAGAAAAAGTACCCCTCTTCCAATTTGCCTCGCTCCAATCCGAAGCAGGCAAAAGATTATTGGAATGGTGTGGATTCCCAAAAGGCTACAATCAAGCCATCATCTTGATAGATCAGGGCAAAATTTCTTTTGGTTCCACTGCTGCGCTGAAAATAGGCAGGACGCTTAAGTTCCCCTGGTCGATTGTGTCTTCTGTGGGGCTGCTCGTTCCAAAATTGATTCGAGATTGGGTCTACGATCAAATTGCGGTCAACCGTTACCGCTGGTTTGGGAAAACGGAACTATGCATGGTCCCCACCGAAAAATTGAAAGCAAGATTCCTATAAAAAAGTGGAGACTAAGTCTCCACTTTTTCAACGTATGTCCAACGTACCCGGACAATGAGGGTTATCTGTACAGCCGTAATACTGCTTCCCAGCGTTCCCGCCATTTCGATGAATTCGTAAAACCATCATCCGGCCGCAGACGGGACACATCGGAGTGGAATCCGTTTTCGTCGTCGCGCGGAGCGGTTTCGTATCTTTCACTTTCGTAATCGCCAGCTCTAATAATTCTGTCAAATCCTGTTCCGAGTAATGTTCACTGGATTGGATATGGACCAACGGCAACCCGACGCTCAGGAACAAGTCTGCCATGAACTGATCGGCTTCACGCGTTTCGTTTCGAGTCACAGGCTTGACGAGCTCAACACCAAACGCAGGCTTGAGAGTATCAGGCTCACACAGTAGAAAGTCTACATGTTTGCGAAAAAATTTGTTGAAAAAATGGACATTCTCGTTCGGGCGCACAATATAAAAAATGTCATTCAGCGCTACTTTTGGGCAGATCAAATAATGACGCCCCACCATTCTTTGCA
>DATFQC010000351.1:0-8825 GCA_035264425.1 Anaerolineales bacterium | reverse complement strand
GAAGATGCAAGCGGAAATATCTTTGTTGCGGCTCTGGGTGATAACGCCATTCATGTGATCACTGCGCAGAGTAAAGAAGATATTGTTCTCGTCAACGGACTGGCGGATCCGCAGGGGCTGATCTTCGATCTGGATGGTAATTTGATCGTCACCGATTCGGGTCATCACCAGTTGCTCAAAGTAATCATCCATTAGATGTGTTGGATGGCGGATTTCAAGGTAGGGAATTCGTAACTCATAGTTTGAGTTAACGTCATGTAACGGAACCAGTATTTGATAAGCAGGAATCGAACCTGTCGCCTCGTAAGTCAAAATCCCGTCCATTTTGCTGGTCAAACCATATATGGATATTGCAAATAATGAAACGATTTATCAGGCTATTGGTGGTAATCATCCCAATGGGCTTAATCGCCTTTAGTTTTCTTACGATGCAAGCGATGATTGCTTCACTAAATGGAGGCGTGTGCAACCATAGCTCTCATACCGTCTGGCTCACCCTGACAGAGTCACGCAGGCAAAAAGCTTACTCACTGTCGCCCGGTGATTGCACCAATGTGTTCACTCAGGATGCCGAAGCCATCTGGGGCAGGGTTTGCGACACGGACCCCTGCAGATATCAGGCCTGGAAGGTAGGGGCAGGCCATTTCGAGGTAGACGATCATGGAGGCTCCTCGGTAAGTTCCATCCTTGTGATTCGAGGCTGGGGAGCGGGCAGTCGTTGGCGGATGGCTCCCACATGGCCGCGACCAGATCTTACCTCCATAACGTATTCGCTCACCAGGTGAACTTCCTTTTCACCTATTTCCCTGTCCTCCTGTTTCCCTGTATACTTATCCTCATGCCTTCCACCATCCCCATTCTGCGCGCCCGGCGCGAACGACGGCTTGTCCGTCAACGCAGGAGTGAGACTCGAACGCGCAATGCCTTCCTCAGCCTGGGGATGATCATCTCCCTGCTGATTGCTGCGGTCATTATCGTCGCAGCATTCTCCTATGTGAGGCTGACACGCGCTCTGCCTTCGACGCAAATTTTTCCTGCTCTGCTCAATCCGCCGGATGGGCTTCTCCTGCAGCCCACGCGCATCTATGACCGCACAGGCAAAAATATTATTTTTACATTTGCACCTGCCTCCGGCGCGACTCTGCCGCGTCGTTATATTCCTCTCAGTGAAGCAAACCCACAGTACCTTCCTAAATCCCTGGCGGACGCGGTCGTCGCGACAACCGATCCGGACTTTTGGAATCATACGGGCTATTCCCTGGCAGAACTCCTCAATCCGGATTCGCACCCCACCATTGCGCAGCGACTTGTCTTCAACCTGTTGCTCTTCAATGATCCGCCTAGCATCCAGCGTGCATTGCGTGAACGTATCCTTGCGGCGCAGATCACCGCCCAGTATGGCCGCACGCAAATCCTGGAGTGGTATCTCAACTCGACAAATTTTGGTCGCTATGCCTTCGGAGTAGACGCCGCCGCACAGCTTTATTTTGGGAAGTCTGCCACGCAGCTGACGACCGCTGAGGCAGCGATGCTTGCAGGAGTGAGCGACGCGCCGAGTCTGAATCCATACGATGCGCCGCAGACCGCGCTCGAACGCGGGCGCGCGACTCTTAATTTGATGCGGACTCAAAAGTTTCTTTCTGATGAAGGGACCGCGAACGCGCTGGGAGAATCCCCGCTGTTTCAGACTCCGACTCCCGCTTCGCAGCCGCCGCAGGTTGCCCCCGCGTTTATCAACCTGCTCCTCACCCAATTAGACTCCCGTTTTCCGCGCGAGCGGATCGAGCGCGGTGGCCTGACGATCATCTCCACACTGGATTACGAGGTTCAAAAGCAAGCCTCCTGTGTCTCTGCGTTTTACGCAGCTCGACTGGCAGGCCTGCCTGATCCTCGCATTCCATGCGACGCCTTGCGCTTCCTGCCTGCGCTACCACCTGGAATCAAAGTGACTGATTCTTCGGCCAGCGCGCTCATCACCGATCCAAAAACAGGACAGATCCTCGCCACGGTCGGTGAGACGTTTCAGGCCCACGAAACTCCTCTGATCGCGGCGCACGACCCGGGCTCCGTGCTGGACACGTTTGTCTATCTGACGGGGTTCACCCGAGGCTTGAGCCCCGCCTCGTTGATCTGGGATATCCCCGGCAAAACAAATGTCCAAAACTTGGAGGATGCCTATCATGGACCCATCCGTTTAAGAGTCGGGCTGGCAAATGACTATCTGGCCCCGACAGCACAGTTGCTTTCACAGATGGGTGCCGACAATGTAAGCAGGATCACTGAATCCTTTGGCGTGTCGCCTGGTGAGCAGTTATCGTTGTTGAATGCAGCCGGCGCCTATGGGGTATTTGCACAACAAGGTGTTTATTATGGCCAGGAGTTTGATAAAAAGTTCGAACCCGTTGCCGTATTGAGAGTGGAAGGCAATGACGGAAATATTTGGCTGGATTGGACGACGCCCCAGGCAAAACCGGTCGTGACTCCGGGGCTAGCCTATTTGATAAATCATGTCTTGAGCGACGAAACTGCGCGCTGGCCTTCGCTGGGGCAGCAGAATGTCACCGAGATCGATCGGCCGGCCGGTGTGAAGCTGGGTCAAACGGAAGATGCACTCGATACGTGGGCAATTGGTTATTCACCCGCCCGCGTGGTGACCGTGTGGACGGGCGCACACCAGAAAGGCGATCTGTCGCCGCGCGTCCCGGCTGTATTATGGAACGCGTTGATGCAGATCGCTTCACAGAATTTGCCACCTGAGGGCTGGACTGTTCCAGCAGATGTTTCCGTGATCAATGTCTGCGATCCATCTGGAATGCTGCCTACGGCGAACTGTCCAAACCTGGTCAGCGAAGTTTTTTTGAATGGCAATGAACCGGTCCAGGCCGATACGATGTATCGAAAGTTTTCGATCAATCGCGAGACAGGCTTACTTGCGACGGTTTTCACCCTGCCGCAATTGATCGAAGAGCGTGTCTACCTGGTGGTGCCATCCGATGCACGTTCATGGGCAGAAGGCGCCGGGTTGGAGATTCCACCCACGGATTATGATGTGATCCAGTCGCCGCGCGTCGATGAGAATGTGAATATTACCTCACCGGATTTATTTTCTGAAGTCCATGGTAATGTAGAAATTAAGGGAACTGCCGCCGGCGCTGACTTTGTTTCATATCGTGTCCTGGCGGGGCAAGGCCTGAACCCACAGGAATGGATTCAGGTTGCAGAGGGAAATGGACCCATACTAAACAATCTGCTTGCCACATGGGATACCAGCGGCTTAAGCGGGCTATATGCTATACAGTTGCAGGTCGTGAGAAATGATCAGAAAGTTGATTCGGCAATTATTCAAGTGACGGTGAAGTAGCCAGCCTCCTGAGGTCACCCGGATCAAAGCCAGGGGTCTCTAGTGTTATGTTCGAGATTCTTCGCTACACTCACACCTTGCGCAGGTACGGTGTATCCTTTCGGCAGAATGAGATCACAAAGGAGATCCAATGCGAACCGAGCTTTATCTTACTGTTGGAATCATCGCTTTTGTCCTGGTCATCTTGAATGCCATATTTCTCACGATACTCTTTTTCATGCGCAGAAGAATGGCAACAGTAAGCCAGTGGCCGTCCACGATGGGAACCATGCTGATGTCGAGGATCGAGCAAAGGTCTTCGAGTGAAGGTGGATATACAGATTATCCTGTTGTACAATATTCCTATCAGATTAACGGGCAGGCGTATCAAAGCGCTAAGCTCGCGCCGGGACCTGAGGTCGGCGGAAGCGGTGCGGGGAAAGTCGTAGCGCGTTATCCTGCAGGTGCGCAAGTCATGGTGTTTTACAATCCACAGAATTTTTCCGACACGGTATTGGAGAGAAAAGCGCCTGCCCAGTGGTTGCTGTGGCTGCTGTTGATTATTTTTGATTGTGTACTGTGTGGGGTGATTCCAATCCTGTGGTGGTCCATGAGGTAATAAATTTTATTCCGCCAGCCGCTCTCTGCGGTGTTCCAGCAATTTTTGTATTCTGGCATGTTTTTCACGTGACAAAGGAAACAGCCAGGCAAAGAAAATCGTTCCGCATAGTATCACGGCACCGAATGGGGAAACGAGCAGACGGATCATATGCAATGCAGCATCCGTTTGCGTAAATTGCAGCGTTCCACTTGGGGGAGAGACATAGCCAGCCGAGCCTAATAATTGCAGTGTCATAAAGATGACCAAGGCTCCCGTCAACTTTCGGATCAGGGTCCGTATCCCGTAAAAGATACCTTCCTGCCTGCGACGCGTGCGCAGCTCATCCCATTCGATCACATCTGCGAACATCGAGTCGGGTAATGTATACGCGGCGGAGACGCCTATGCCTGCGAGAGCGGCAATGATGAGAAGATACGTTGTATCGCGTGGTTGGATCGTGAAAATCAGCAATTGGATTGTCACCCAAAACGCCATTCCGAGCATGTAGGCTTCGCGCTTGTTCCGCCAGCGCGCCAGCCATAGCCAGAAGGGAATGAACAAAATACAAACGGACATCAGGATCCCAAAGAATGCCGATTCATACGCCAGATCAAAGCCGAAGATATTTATGGAGGAAAGCAAATTTCCCTGCGCCACCCAGTAGAGCAGAAAATAAGGAAATGTTACGGCGATCATGTCCACTGCAGACCAGTTCAGCATGTGAATTCCCACGGCATAACGGAATGGGATATTCTGCCAGGCGGCTTTTAGCGTTTCATGAAAGGGAATGGATTCCATTTGCTGGGGTGTGGTTGTCTCATGGACAAATATTCCCAGGAGCAGGAGAGGAATGGCACCGATCCCACCAAAGATCGCGCCGACGAGCATGAATCCCTGTTGCTGCGAGCCACCCGAGGCAAGAACCATATCCACGATGGCGGGCGCAGCGATGACAACAGTCAAGGCCCCTGTCAATTGGAAGAAGGATCGGAAACTTGTCAGGGTAGTGCGTTCATCGTAGTCGGGAGTCAGTTCCGGGGTCAAAGAAAGGAACGGTACACCGACCAGAGTCTGCAAAGTATCCGCGAGCATAAAGGAGAGGGTTACATAAATCAGCAGCGCGGTTTGATTTGCCCAGTTTGGGGCAGACCAAAGAATGACGAAGCTTAATCCAAATGGAATGGCAAACCAAAGTAAAAAGGGGCGGCGGCGTCCCCAGCGCGAATGAAGATGGTCGCTGAGGATTCCAATGATCGGATCATTGACCGCATCCCAGACGATCCCAACCAGCGCGCCAAACGAGGCGAGACGGGGTGTCAGCCCGACGACATCCGTCAGGTAGATGGCATAAAAAATCGAGCGCATCATGCCAATGCTGGAGATCCCCCAGTCTCCGGACCCGTAAAGAAGTTTCATCCATAAAGAAAGCCGAGCTTTTGAGGCATTCATAATTTAAAAAGATGGGCAAGTGTAGCACACATATAAAATGAAAAGGAATACGTGATTATTTTCACGCTGAAATGCGTTTTGAAAGCTCTTTCTTACAAAATTGAAAGTTCGACCGTTGCTATGTTGTAGGTCAATCGTATGGAAATTCTCAGTATAAAATGGCATTGCTTTGATAAAATCCGCACGTAAATTTAATAACGCAACGCACTGAATGGTTTAAAGCAGATCAGTAATCCCATCATTCAGTTTTCGGATTGAACTGAACGTCTTAATCCAACGCAATTTCAACAACGCTCAACAATCAATGACCCGAAACACAATAAAGCTGAATCTTCTTGTATTTTCTCTTACCGCCTTTTTTATAATACCCGGCGTATTACCCGCGGTCCATTATTCTAAAAGTGCTGTATTTAATTCCCCAAGTTTTTACGATCCAATCCAAAGTGGTAAAGACGATCTACTGCAGGGCGTATTTGTTCCGAATGTGCTGGAGCTGCCGATCGTTCAACAACCTGTTGATGATCCTTATTACGTTTCCAACCACAATGGGGAAGTAACTCAGTTCTCCATTGCTTCTCAATACGGGAATGTAGGACTCCTGGCTCACAATAACCTTTCCGGCAAATCCTTTTCGAAACTTTCTTTAGGTCAGGAAGTAGAACTGGTTTACGGGGACGGAAGCGTTGAGGATTTCATTATCACAAAAGTCCTGCATTATCAGGCGTTACAACCCCAAAGCCAGCAGAGTTTATTTCTCGACCTGGATAACTCTGAAACCCTCTCAGCCAATCAGATGTTTAATCGGGTCTATACGGGCAGCCGCCACCTCACATTCCAGACTTGTATCACAGCAAATGGCGATGCGAGTTGGGGACGTCTGTTCATTGTGGCAACGCCAAAAGTGCAATAACCCGGAAAATTTGCATTGCACTCCTGTAAGTTCATATTACTGAAATGAAAGGCAAAAATATTGAAATTGTCTTTATAATCTAGTCAATCAATATCCGAAAATAGCAAACCCGTTGAAAAACGGGGACGCAAAGCCATGGATCTAAAATCCCCCTCGGGATCACGGTTGCCAGGTTGCCGAAGATGAAATCATTTCAATGTTCTTCGCGAGCCTGGTCATGTGCCAGGCTATTTTTTTTGGAACCTTATCATCTGTTCGTTCGATAAAGGCAAACCCGTTGAAAAACGGGGACGCAAAGCCATGGATCTAAAATCCCCCTCTCGGGATCACGATTGCCAGGTTGCCGAAAGCGATCCAAAATGTTCGCTGGGCCAGTTTGAGCACCTTTATCGAAGTGGAGAAACCAATGACGCTCAAAAATCAAACCCTTCGAACTGCTTTGAATGCAAGCCTTCTTCTTGTCGTTTTCATTTCTGCTTTTTATACTCCAACTGCTACCTTTGCATTGGAGAATGGCAAGTCCCCTCTCCCCACTTTCTCAGACTTTTCAAAAACTGTCCAAAACGGTGACGTAAGCGTATTGCGCGGCGTATATGTTCCGGATGTACTGGCATTACCCATCGTCCAACAGCCGGCCGGCAACGCTGGTTATGTTTCGACCGAGGATGGGAAGCTCACGCAATTCGGCATGGCATCTCAATTCGGGAATGTTGGCTTGCTCGCTCACAATCACTTATCTGGCAAATCCTTTTCACAGCTTGCCGTTGGACAGGAAGTCCGTTTGGTCTATGGAAACGGAAAGGTTGAGAATTTTGTGATCGCGGAAGTGCTTCAATTTCAGGCCCTGCAACCCACCAGTCCATACAGCTCATTCCGCAATGTGAATAAAGATGAAACCCTGACTGCCCAGCAAATGTTCAAACGGGTTTATTTTGGGGATCGGCACGTAACGTTCCAAACCTGTATTGCAAAGGATGGCAGTTCAAGCTGGGGACGCCTATTTGTTATTGCAGTACCGAAACCGCAATATTCTGGAACAGACCGTTTTGATCAGCAGGTTTCACGGTAAATCAAATCAATTAACTCATGTAACAGCCCAGCGTCTTGGCGCTGGGCTGTTTTATTTCATAAACTTCTAATCTATTGATGTACATGCTTTAGTTATAATCACTCCTAACAGGATTTAACTTGGATTCTACTCAAAAACTCCTAGAGAGACTAAAAGCGCTTGGCGTCAAAACAGGAGCGACCACTCTTGCGCCACCAAAACCCAAATCCAGCCATGGGATAGACTCGGTCATGGCCGGCGCGTTTTACCCTACCCTGCGCGGGGAAGTATTCGTGGTGGACCAGGTTTACATGCCTGACTATCGCCACGGCGAATCTCCTCTTTTGCCGTCCTTACCCTTTTCATTGATTTCTCAATGGGCAAATGATCCGCGTCTGGCGGAGATACCGCTTTCAAAATTTGCCTTTCTCGATACAGAGACATCCGGTCTGGCGGGAGGCACAGGGACCTATGCCTTCATGGTTGGTATCGCGCGTTTTGTAGAGGACCAATTTATCCTGAGACAATTCTTCCTGCGTGACCCAGCGGAAGAACCAGCCATGTTGGAAGCGATTGCCCAGTTTCTTGCTCCAGCCCAGGCCCTGGTTACGTTCAATGGCAAGGCCTTTGACGCGCCTTTGCTCGCAACCCGTTATCGCCTGCACCACATCCCGGTTCCTTTTGGTGATTATGCTCATCTGGATCTGCTGCCTTTGGCACGCCGGTTGTGGCGGGACCGGCTTGAATCGCGCGCCTTGAAATACCTGGAACAGCATGTTCTTGGCCTGACACGTACTGCCGAAGAGGTACCGGGCTACGAGATCCCCTGGTTGTATTTCGATTATCTTCGCACTGGAGACGCTCGTCCGTTGGCGGGCGTGTTCTATCACAACGCGATGGATGTGGTTGCCATGGCTGCCTTGCTGGCCCATGTCAATGAGGCCATAGAGCATCCCTACAACGGCCTTGTGGAACATGGACTCGATTTCGTAGCGTTGGGGAAATTATTCGAGGATCTCGGTCACTGGGAGGAAGCCGCGCGTCTGTTCGAGCGTGGTCTTGAACTCAATCTAACGGAATCAGATTTTGGTCTGGCAGTGAAGCGCTTAGCCATTTTGCAAAAGAGACGGGGTGATTTTAAGGAAGCGATCCGCTTGTGGGAAGCAGCCGCGGCAAATGGTCATATTTATGCCCATATCGAAATGGCAAAATATTACGAGCACAAGTGCCGGGATGCGAACACCGCTCTCCAATGGACTCGCTCCGCGCTTGAGCACGTGGAGCACACAGACCTGGCTGCTTATATGCGAAAGTACTGGCTGCAGGAAATTAATCATCGTTTGGCACGCCTTGAAAGAAAAGTGAGTATGAAAAAAGCGTCCCAATGAATTCCCTCGAGTACAGGCGTATAATAATTTTATTCCTGAATGTATCAGTGTTTGGTGAGGGTCCCTTTGGAAAATAAAAGCGCTCAGAA
>DATFQC010000350.1:0-2643 GCA_035264425.1 Anaerolineales bacterium | reverse complement strand
CAATTCATCATTGAGGGCGGCCCGGATACCTTCCTTGCGACTAAACCTTGGGGCGTTACACTTTGCAAAGAGCTCGGCCTTGGCGACCGGCTGCATGGAACAAATCCGCATAAGAAGAATACCTATGTCTTAAATCGAAATCGCTTGCTACCTCTTCCCGATGGGCTTGCGATGATGATTCCCACCAATGTCGAAGCTATTCTAAAAACTCGGCTTGTTTCATGGTCCAGTAAAGCACGGATGGGACTGGATTTTTTGCTTCCTGCGAAAACCGTCAATGGAGATGAAAGCCTGGGCACGTTTGTCAGCCGCCGGTTGGGGCGGGAAGCGTATGAGAATCTGATCGAGCCGCTGATGTCGGGTATCTATGCTGGCGATGGCGACGCGCTGAGCCTTGCCTCAACGTTTCCATATTTGCGGGACCTCGAACTCAAATATGGTTCTCTGGCACGCGGCGCGCTCACCATGAGAAAGCAAGCCAACGGTAAATCAGTTCAAGGTTCACGTTCTGCTTTTCTTACGCCAACCACGGGTCTCGCGGAAATTGTTGAAGCCCTTATTACAACTCTTCTGGCAAATAATGTTAATTTGCAACTCAATAGATCTGCCAAATTTGTTGGCCATCCCGATCTCTGGCACGTCACCCTTGATACCGGTGAGATTTTAAAAGCAGACTCCCTTATCCTTGCTACTCCCGCATTTGTAAGTGGAAATTTGCTCGACTCCCTCGATCCTGCCCTTGCTTCCGATTTACAAAACATTCCCTACGCCTCGACCGCTACCGTTTCCCTGGCGTACCATCAGAGCGATTTGCCGCGCCAGTTGGATGGATATGGCTACGTAATCCCGCGCCGCGAGGGACGCAAAGCCCTCGCCTGCACCTGGACATCCACGAAGTTTCCGCACCGTGCACCAGAGGGCTACGCTCTTCTGCGGGTCTTCGTGGGTCGCGCGGGACAAGATATTCCGTGGAATGAAAATGATTTGCTTGCGTTGGCAAAAGAAGAATTGAACCTGACATTGGGAATAACCGTGGATCCACTTTTACAGCGCGTCTTTTTATGGGACAAAGCGATGCCGCAATACAACCTCGGACATCCTGAGATTCTTAAACGAATTGATGCTGCGCTGGAAAAATATCCGGGGCTTGCGTTGGCAGGTAACGGCTATCGCGGCATTGGTATTCCCGATTGCATCCATTCGGGTGAATTGGCTGTTGAAAAAATTCTTAAAAGAGTCCAAAGTCTTCACGAAGTATCTTCAAGGAATCAGACTTTGGAATAGTGACGAGAGGACGCCTATGAACATCACAAAATCCATTGCTCTGTTTCAAGAAGCGCAAAACTTACTCCCTGGTGGTGTAGATTCACCAGTACGCGCTTTCCGCGCGGTGGGCGGGCAGCCGCTTTTCATCGATTGTGGGGAAGGCCCCTATCTTTTTGATGTAGATGGCAATCGCTATATTGACTACGTTTTGTCCTGGGGACCATTGATTACAGGTCATGCTCATCCCAAAGTTATAGAGGCAATTCAAAAAGCGGCCGTCAAAGGAACTTCCTATGGCGCGCCCAGTCCGCTGGAGATTGAACTGGCCAAGCGCATCATTGAATTTATGCCAAACATTGAGATGATTCGTTTTGTTAATTCCGGCACCGAAGCGACCATGTCTGCCTTGCGTCTGGCTCGCGCCTACACCAAACGAGATAAGATCATCAAGTTTGATGGTTGCTATCATGGTCGTGCGGATTTGCTCCTCGTGCAGGCAGGCTCAGGGGTTGCGACGCTAGGCTTGCCCGATTCTCCTGGTGTCCCTGCAAATACCGTCAAGGATACATTGGTTGCAGATTTCAACAACCTTGAGTCTGTGGAAGCTTTGTTCAAGAAATATCCCGAGCAAATCGCGGCGGTGATCGTTGAACCGGTGGCCGGGAATATGGGTGTTGTCCCGCCGCAGACTGGATTTCTGGATGGTTTGCGTATAACCACTAAACGTGAAGGCAGCCTTCTGATATTCGATGAAGTGATGACCGGTTTCCGCGTCCATCCGGGTGGTGCACAGACTCTTTACAACATCGAGCCTGATCTAACGACCTTGGGCAAAGTGATTGGAGGAGGACTGCCAGTCGGAGCGTATGGCGGGAAAAGAGAAATCATGCAAATGGTCGCGCCCGCAGGCCCGATGTATCAAGCGGGGACATTAGCTGGAAATCCGCTGGCAATGAGCGCGGGGATTGCCACATTGGATCTGATCAGCGATGAAAAAATTTGGGAGGAAATGGAAGCGCGTGGTCGTCAGTTAGATGCAGGAATCGAATCAGCAGCGAAACGAGCTGGCGTTCCCATCCAGCAGACGCGGGTCGGAACGATGCGAACTACCTTCTTTAGTGAGAGCAAGCCCGTTGATTGGAATACGGTCAAATCAGCAGATAAAGTGCAGTTTGGGAAATTCTTCCAAAAAATGCTGGAGCATGGAGTCTATCTCGCGCCGTCTCAGTTCGAGGCTGGTTTCATCTCCATGGTGCACGATGAACAAGTGATCGCGGCTACACTTGCCGCAGTAGAGGAAACATTCAAGACATGGTAACTCAGGAAAATTAATCAGTAATATGGTAATGCGTTTCCGTTTGGAAACGCCTCTACTTT
>DATFQC010000349.1:0-4080 GCA_035264425.1 Anaerolineales bacterium | reverse complement strand
CAACCCGCCATCCCAAGCGAGCCCCGCGGCCGAATCCCGCGAAACGGAACCTTCCTCGCCTCCCACTTGATTGACCAGCTTCCGAGGCTTCGAGGCGGATAACATGGACACTTCACCAAGGACCTATCGATTTCTTCCCGTCGACGTTTACACGTCTGGTTATCGCGTGGTGGGAAAAGTAATGGTTTCAACGAATGGGATCATGGGGGTGTTGAACGATATTAATAAGTCTCACCTGGAAGTTCATGATGCCCGCATGGCACGCGTCCACATGCCGACAAAACTGGTAGACCATTTCGAAGTTGTACGTTTGGTAAAGACACAGGTCTTTGTGATCTGTGGAGCACGGCGCGAGGATCTCGGTCCCTCTGGAATTCAGCGAGGTGGGTACAGCAACATTACTGCATTACCGGCCCGGCTTACGACCCAGGTCTATGAAATTGAGGGCAAAATCGAAGTTGCGGGTCGTTTTGATTTTTCCTCCATCATTGCCGATAAAACTCGAAACTTCATTCCTATGTACGAAGCGACGCTTACTGCAATTCTTCTTCCAAATATTAAAGCGGAAAGCCCGGGCGTGTTGATCAATCGCGAAAAGGTGGATATCCTGGCTCTCCTTAGCCAACGTGCGAAAGAGGAGAAGTAGACAAATGCTTGACCGTTACCTGAGGGGATGATAAAATCCGCCCGCTCACGCTTCGATTTTGAAGCGTAGACCATCTGCCCCCATCGTCTAGTGGACTAGGACGCAGCCCTTTCAAGGCTACGACCGGGGTTCGAATCCCCGTGGGGGCACCTGATGAAGACATGCTCTCGGGCATGTTTTTGTTTATGACCAGCGTTCTATTTGAACGGATAAAATTCGAACTCCCGAGCCCACAGGGTGCTGCGCGAGGGCACAAACGATAAAGACATCTGAATTCAGATGTCTTATTTTTAATCGTTCATTTCATTAATCATAATAATTCTGATAACAGGGAAACTCCTCCCCGCCGGGTGTCTTGACTTGGACCGGCCAATCTTTATCAATAATCTTATAAGCCGCCAGTTCCTTTTTCACTTCTTTAAGTCCTGTATCGGCATTCCAACGCGAGAAGTGAAAGGACTGCAACTGGTAGATACGCGTATCCAGTTTGTGTTCATATTCTTTACAAGCCAGAGCCGCACCAACTTTTTCCTTAACTGAAACAGGTAGCGATTTTGAATGAAACGCACTCACCATTGGCGGGATGGCATCTTCAGAAAGATCCACAAAGTATTGGGCATCCAGGTCAGCGCGACCCTGTGCAAACGTTTTATCTGTCGTACTACGGATTTCGCGTTGGATATTTTGTTTCACAATAAAAGCATCCACATTCAATAGATTGAGCGAGATCACAAATCCGAGAGAAGCCAAAACCATGGCCAATCCAACAATCCGCTCGCGGCGCAAGACTTCAAGGATGACGACCGTAACCAACAGCAATGCAAGCCAGATCATAAAGACATGTGTGTACGTGCGCAGGCGTGAGAATCCGTAAGCCGCTTCATACAGCCCAAGGCGCTGAAACGCTGCCACCAGCATCACAATCACCAGCCCCACCAGCCCAACACCGAGGATGGAAAAGGTCCGCCGCTGGTTTTCATTTTCACGGCGTGTGATCGCACCCAGCCCAAGCAGCAGGAGCAGGCTGAAGAATGCTACGGTTACCAGTTCACCAAATCCCTTGACCGCATACTCAGAATAAGTATAGCCCTCGATGCCAATATTGGCTCGTCCGCCGAAGAAATATTGGAATTGGATCACCACAAAGGCAATAAAAAGAAGCACGACACTCCCAAGCACAATGGTCGATTCAGTAAACCCGAGGAAAGGCGAAACCCAGGTTTTCTCTTCCACTTTTTCATCAGATTTCTGTGCCGCGTGCAGAAACGTTCCCGCGAACAAATAAGCAAAGATGAGGATATAGACGAGACGAAAAATATATTCCGGCAGATTATCAATTCGGAACAGGTCAATAAAATCCTTGAAGCGATTCGCAAAGATAGGATCTGCCGAGGAAAGCAGGGAGGCAAAGACCGCAATAACAGGTAATGCGATCACAATCCCGCGCACCACCGGCCAGAGGCGTGCACTACGTTTCTCACCCGGGGCTGGCTCGGCACGGCGATTCTCAGCTGCGAATCCAAGCGGACGCGCGAGCATGCTGCCGAACAGACGCAGATAACCAAAGGCGTAATCAAGCAGTGTATAACGAATCCAGGCTCCATTGAGGTACGTCAGAGCAACTACTCCCATAAGAAAAAGAGCCATGGAAATCGAGAGGAAAACGGTCATCGGCTCGAGGCGGATAAATGTCGTTGCCGCAAAAAACGCGACCGGCAACAGGAGCAGGCTCGATCCTCGCGAGAGGCGAAGCCCATCCACACGAAGCAGCAGAATTCCTGTCAACAGACAGAGAGTCACAAAAATGGCAAAGTTGATTCCAAGAGGTTTTTTCCAGAAAAGGAAATCAAATGCCCACCCCAGCAGTATAACGATCGCCCAAAAGCGGTTTGGATTGGTTTTCATAGGGCCTCCACGTAAGATTTGTCCAAGCTTAGCGCTGTTTTGCTTGCGGAGGCTCTCAAAAGGTATCACAAATTTTCGAATCCAGGCAGGATTACAGTTTTATAAGAGTCGAATTTCCCCCATTGACATCCGAAATGAAATATGACATACTTTGGGCATTATAAGATGTAAGTCTAGGGGCAAACAATTGAACCGCAATCCTATAGAAAGGAGGAGGTGATGTCTCAAATGGATAGTAGTAACAAACCCAGCGCTGTGGCATCCCTCCTCAATTAAGAAGGAAGCCACAGCGCGCCACGGATGCCACCCAATTGGGTGGCATCCTGGTTTTAAGGCTCTTTTCTGGCAAAATTCAAAGATTATTGCCGTGCTATAAATACTGTAATGAAGCTCTCGCAATCTTTCTTGCACTCCATCGTATATACTCATATAATGACAGGAATGGAAAGCACATCTACACAACCACATGTTGCAAGTCTGACAAGATTCCTGGTTCCTATTGCGGCCGTTTTGGTATTTGCTGTTTGGTTCAGTTTTACACCCCCCGGGCTACTCGGCAAGGCGGACGCGGTTGGTTATGCGATCTGCCATCGCATTGGAGAACGCTCCTTTCATATTGGAGACCGCCAACTCCCCTTGTGTGCGCGCTGTACCGGTGAGTTTTATTCCGGAGCAATCGGCCTGATATTCTTTGCGTTCGTCAGCAAGAAACAAAGTGGGATGCCCGGCTGGAAACTTGGCATTCCCCTTTTATTCTTCTTTGCGGCGTTTGGGATCGATGGCAGCAATTCCTTTCTATATTTACTCAAACAAACCTCCGCGGGCGCACTCAACAGTATTCCCAACCTTTACGTTCCAAACAATACACTACGCCTGTTCACCGGCAGTGGCATGGGGATTGCACTGGCTTCGATCCTTTACCCGGCCTTCAACCAAAGTGCTTGGAAAGACTCAACTCCAGACCGAGCCCTGGACTGGAAGAAACTGGCCATTCTGATCGCCATTATCGTTCTCGTGGATTTGGCCATCCTGACCGAAAGTCCCCTCGTGCTCTATCCCATTGCCATCCTGAGCGTCCTGGGTGTGCTGGGTTTGTTGATCATAGTCTATAGCATGGTCTGGCTGCTCATGATGCGGCAGGAAAACGAATTCACGGCATTGAAACAGATGTGGCTGCCCTTCCTGGCAGGGACAACGCTCGCCTTTCTGATGATCTCCGCGATCGATCTGCTCCGCTTCCGACTCACCGGAACCTGGGGAGGCTTTCCCCTGGGTTGATTCTCACCCTTGATTTGGAGTGCAGGAATTCGCTCCTGCCACCCCACTCCAGGATTAATAATTGGAGAAACTATGGATTTACTTACTGGAATATTTACTGCCTTTGGTCTCTCGGCATCCGCCGGATTGAATGCATACATCCCTCTACTTCTAGTGGGTTTACTGGCACCCTACACAAACTTGATCCACTTAAATGCGCCCTGGGATACGCTGTCCAACCCCTGGATCGTGTTGATGCTGTGTATCCTGGT
>DATFQC010000348.1:0-10071 GCA_035264425.1 Anaerolineales bacterium | reverse complement strand
TGATACAGAAGAAATTAAAAAATTTGACGATGTAGCCCAAGTTTGGTGGGATCCCAAGGGCTCCATGGGCACACTTCACACGATCAACCCACTGCGAACAAAGTTCATCACAGATGGACTGAATTTATCGGGCCGCAAAGTACTGGACGTGGGTTGCGGAGGCGGTATCTTAACCGAAGCGCTGGCAAAATGTGGAGCACAGGCAACTGGCATTGATCTCTCGAATGAATCCATTGAAGCAGCCAAGGTCCATGCCCGCCAACAGGGATTGGACATCGACTATCGATATGAGAATATCGATGAAACTGCATCAAAACATGCTGCAGAATTCGACGCGATCACATGTATGGAAATGTTGGAACATGTGCCCGAACCCAAAAAAATCATTGCCGCATGCTCCAGATTATTAAAGCCGGGTGGTCATGCTTTTTTTTCGACGATCAACCGTACGCCAAAAGCGTTCGTTTTTGTGATCTTCGGAGGCGAATATGTTTTGCGCCTGCTTCCACGGGGAACTCACACTTATAAGAAATTAATCCGCCCAAGCGAGTTGAAACAATGGGCGCAAGAAAGCGGACTCGATTTCCGCCGCCTATCGAGCCTGATCTACAATCCATTCACCCGCACATTCAAAGTCGTCGATGTAGAAGACAACAATTACATGGTTCATTTCGTCAAAACAAATCCGTGAAACAAGGTGTAACCATGAATCGTTTTTTTGCACTATCCCGAACATCCCACGGCGTCCTTGACCTGGCAACCCCGGCCTTTTGCGCCTTGTTATGGCTGGGAAGCTTCCCAGATTGGACTGTAGTTTTGTTGTCTGTATTCACAGCGTTTGCAGCCTACACTGCCATTTATGCACTAAATGATCTGGTCGGCGTGATCATTGATAGAGAAAAATTCTCCGGCAGCCAGATGAATACAGGGTACTCTGTTGAGGCATCCGAGTTACGCTATCCGCTGGCCCGAAACATTTTGAGCTTCAAAAGCGGACTGCTTTGGATGGGGATCTGGTTTATTCTCGCGCTTGCAGGTTCTTACCTTCTAAACCCCATCATTGTTGTTATCCTGATTGCCGCTGCTATTTTGGAAATTATCTATTGTTCGTTACTCAAGGTTACTTACTTGAGAACTTTTGTAAGTGGCCTGGTTAAAGCGAGTGGTCCCATTGCGGCTGTTTTTGTTGTGGATACCCATCCATCTCTCTCCTCTTTGCTATTACTACTGGTCTGGATATTCTTTTGGGAAATCGGCGGTCAAAACGTGCCCGCGGATTGGAATGATACCGTTGAAGATCAGAATGTTAATGCCAAAACAATCCCGATTCGATTTGGCACAGAGAAGGCCGGGTTTATCGTCCTAACGACCCTGACAATTACGGTTATCGCAAGCGTCCTGTTGCCATTAATATCTCCCGCACCACTTGGGCTTGCTTATATACTGGCAAGCCTGATCATTGGTTTCGTATTGCTTCTACAACCAGGCTTTCAACTCAGCAAAAATAAAGACGGCCGTTATGCAGCAAAACTATTCGATAAAGCCAGTTATTATCCGGTGGCACAATTCGTACTACTATCCATAATTTTGATTGTCACTACATTGATCGGTTAAGAATTATTCTTGAATACGTTTATCCAAAATAACGGTTGCCATTTCATAACCATAAAAAAAGGAGCGGACAGTGTGCCCGCTCCTTTTGCATCAAAATGATTATCCCCAAAAGTTTTTTATTATTTCCGCGGTAAACGGAATCACCCGCAGGAACACGTCGATCAGCAGACCAAACATGAAGAGCGAGCCGAATTTGCGGTTGTTGATGAACGCATATCCTACGAAATAGAGAGGCCAACCTATTTGGCCTTCGGGACGAGTCTCGGGTTTCGGTTGCAGGAACTTGGGATAGATTTGCAGGAAGGTAGGAAGTGCCAAAAAGACGATCAACATCACCGGGGTAAAAAATTTGGCAGCGATCAAATATACGGTGAAGAGATAGGGAGCGACCATCATCGCCAGCACTGCATAGCGGGAGCCTTTCTCTCCGATCACCACCGGCAGAGTATGAATACCTTTCGATGTATCCATTTCGAGTTTGTCAATATGTTTGCCGAAGATCACCGTTGTCACACCCAAAACATAAGGGAGACTTGCAATCACAACAAACCAGTTCCATTGATGGGTAAGGACGAAATAACCGCCGCCTATCATCAATGGACCCCACACGATAAGCACCGCGATCTCTCCCATGGCCATCCCCTTGAGGGGCCAGGTGTAGAATAGCAAGAAAAATGCGCCTAGGCCAAGCAAAATCCAGGTAGTCGGGCTAAAGGTGGTATACCAGGCCAGGCAAAGACCAAATACCAGCGCAATGAAAGCCGTCACAGAAAAATAAGTGAGATGTTGACGTTGAGTCATCAGTCCGCTGGCAATGGGTTGAGTACCATAGATATTGCGGTAATAGTTATCCTTGTCTACGCCGCGCATAAAGTCGGTATAGTCATTGAAGATGTTGTTGGACGCGTGCGCCAGGATGAGTCCAAGCGTCAGCGCGATCCAGGGCAGGAAACTGAACGAGTTGTCGCGCCAGGCAAAAAGTCCCGCGAGGGCAGCTGAGATGAAGGTCATGACAAGAACAGCCGCGCGCGTCGAGATCAGCCATTTTGAGATCACATCCAGTTCATCCCATTCAGATTTGGAAACGTCGGGGATTACGTTGAGGGCTTTGCGCCACATTGCAAAATTCATCGTGAAGCTCCTTGTGCGATTTAGATAAATTATATCCAATATGAATTAAATCAGTCTTTGACATTTGTCAGATAGAATCTGGAAAATCGTCACGAATTTAGGTTTGAAGGTTCAGCCTGTGGAATTGTAAAATAAAATGTCGCCCCTTTCCCCAGGTCCGATTCCAGCCAAATGTGACCACCGTGAATTTCAACGATCCGCTTAACTAAAGCAAGTCCAATGCCTGTCCCATCGGTACTCGGATCCAACTTGTCGAACAGCCCAAAGATGCGGTCTTTAAATTTGGGATCAATCCCGATCCCATTATCACGAACATAGAGAATTAGCGAGCCATTTTCGGTACTGCCTTCCTGACCGATCTCAATCTGAGGGTTAGATTGATCCCCCATAAATTTGGCAGCGTTGTCGATCAGGTTCTGTAAAACCTCGAGTAGACGAGCCCGATCTCCATAGACCTGCGGAAGATTTTCTTCCACACTGACGCGGATAGTACCGCCATAAATGCGTCCATGTAAAAGCTCAAGAACCTCGGAAATCATTTCATTCAGATCGATGGACTGAAATTTATTCACCAGGCGGCCCACGCGTGAAAGTTCAAGCAGGTCATTTAACAAACGTTGCATTTTATCAGCCGCATCACCAATACGCTGAATATCAGACTCGAGACGTTTTACATTTCCGCTCTCGGCATCTTCACGCAAGAATCCCAGAAAACCTTTTATGGTAATCAACGGAGATTTCAGATCATGAGAAGCTGTATAGGTGAACCTCTCCAGCTCCGCATTCTTAAGCTCAAGTTCACTGATCAGTTTTTCGCGCTCACTCAGAATCCATTTTTGAAGAGATACATCGCGGACCATTGCCAGCACAGTATCAGAACTAAGGGGAGTAAGACGCGCCTCAAATGTTTTGGTCTCATCGTTCTGCACTATCTGATAATCAAAGGCGTGGACATGACCTGATTCTAGGACTCTTTCAATCGCAAACATTGTCTGATCTGCAACTGAGGCTGGCAGGATTTCTGTGATCGGTTTGCCCAGGAATTGTTCAGGCGGCAACAACGGCTGATTCATCGTAGAAGCGATGAACTGGAGGATGGTACCGTCGCTGTTAAATTCAAAGATCATATCTGGAATGGCATCCAGGAGGGCGCGAGTGCGCGCTTCACTGCGGCGCAAGGCATCTTCCGTTTTCTTGAGGGTTGTAATGTCAAGCTGACTTCCCCACAACCCAGCGAGATGGCCGTCTCTGACAACACCCACTGAGTTGTTCAGGAAATAAACTGTTTTCCCATCACGAGTTACTTCTGACGTCTCACGATTTTCAGAACGATATCCTTGTTTTATCATTTTCAGTGTGGCCTGATAGTTGGCATCGTTAGGCTGTTCTCCTGCCTGAAGGTTAAGCAGGCGGGTGCCTTTCATCTCTATGCTGGAGCTATACCCATACATATGTGCCAACACATCGTTGCACTCCGCAATGTATCCATACTTGTAGATAAAAGCCACCTGCTCATCAACGGGAAGATCGATTGGGATAGGCCGGTCAAAAGCCAGGAACCAAATCCCCTCCATACTTTGTTCGACAAAATTTCGATATTTCTGTTCGCTGGCTTGTAAAGCCAATTGGGCATTTTTCTGTTCAGTAATATCGTAGAACATGGACATAATCGCAGGCTTGCCTTCATACTCAATCAATTCATAAGAAGCAAGAGTAATGCGATCTTCGCCAGATTGCCTTCTGATGTTGTAGGCAGGATTATGAAGCGACCCATGTTCCCGCAATTTTTTTACAAATTTCGAGCGTTCAGACTCGCTCATCCACAATCCCAGCTGAAGGGTATTCTGCCGCATGGCAGAATACCAGTCAAAGCCTGTGAGCTTCCAAAATGATTCGTTGGCATCGATCAAATGCCCCTCCTCAAGAGAGGAGATCATAATTGCAACCGGGCTTAAGTGGAATATTCTGCGAAACTTTGTCTCTCCTGCATGCACCGCCTGGAGCGATTGCCTGACGGTATAGATCACAAGATAAATAAGGAGGAAAATAAGAATGAAGATGCTTGTTAAATCCCTGGCCATGTTCAAGGGAGAATCAATGTGAGCAACACGCAAGCCCCTGGCTTCCATGATGGCAAAAACCCAAATGGACATGATGCTTAAGATGGCTAGAGCCGTAGAGATCTTCCAGTTGGTAAGAAGCGCCGCAATAAGAATAAGGAGAACGTACACATAGATCCCCGCGTCGCGTATGCCATCTGAGCTCCAAGCTTGATAGGTAACACCTATCCACGTCAGCAGCACAAGGGTCAGTGCCGCGAGATTCAAATAGCCGCGTTTCACCAAAATCAATAAAATAAATTGCAGGACCAAGAAGCTGGTTAATAGGCGTAGCGTTGTACTGTTTGATAAGGTGGCTCCACTTAGCAAACGAAGAACGATCATAACCAGGTTGATGATTAGCGCGCTAATGAGAATAGCATAAAGAAGTCTTGCTGTCGTTTCTCGTCGTTCCAATCCAAAGAGTGGTCGAAATATCTGGCGAATAAGATCAATCTTCATGGTCTTATCTTCGGTGAGGAGTAAATCATGCTGAGGTATGATAATTTTCTGTCAGGCCTGCGAGGGAAAAGCACGCTGGTAGGCAGATATAATGCGATCCCAGATCAAGTTCATTTCATAGTCTATGGTCTGGAACTCAGGATGTGCCTCAAACCATTCTAAGGATCGCCGTATACCTTCTGCCCAGGTGACTTCGCATGAATAATCAGGTACAAAACGCTTGATTTTGCTGTTATCAAACACTACGCTATTCGATTTATCCCCAACAAGGCTCCCGAGGGAAGGGGGATCATAGGCTGCGATCAGGTCGGAAGGGATATGGATCACGTTCGGCTCTACGCCGAGAGCGCGATAGGCTTCGAGATGAATTTGATCCCAACTGAGAACTTGATCCGACGTGATTTGAAACGCCTCGCCGATTGCTTTTTGATTTCCCAGCAAACCAACCAGTCCTTTGGCAAAATCCGCGTTCCATGTCAGCACCCAAAGCGACGTGCCATCCCCGGGAATGATAACCTTCTGTCCGCGTTTAATGCGGTCAATGACTGTCCATGGATGTTGCCAACTGGAAACTCCCAATGGGATTTGAGACACTCCATAGGTGTGAGAGGGACGAATGATCGTAACAGGAAACCCCTCTTCCAGGTAGGCGAACAATAATCTGTCTTCGCAGGCGATTTTGTTGCGGGAATATTCCCAGTAGGGATTCTCAAGCGGCGTCCGTTCGGTGATGATGTAATTCTTAGGCGGCTTTTGATACGCAGATGCGGAACTTATGAAAACGAATTGATCTGTTTTGCCGCGGAAGAGACGCAGGTCACGTTCGATATCGTTAACGGTATAGGCCAGATAGTCCACTACCACATCGAAACGGTGACCGGCCAAAAGGGTCGCGAGGCGCGACTCGTCCACGTAAATGTCAGCTTGCAAAACAGTGGCACCCGCTGGAACAGAATATTTCTTTGAAAAAGAACGGTTCAAAATGAATAGTTCATGCCCGCGTGCGACGGCGAGGTCAGAGCAGGCTGAACTGATGATCCCAGTCCCGCCGATAAAAAGGATTTTCATTAACCTTCTCCCATTTCAGGAATTGGTCCAACGGTCACACGATTCGCAAGAAAGTTCTCAACCCAAAAGATAACAAGTGCAACCCAGATGATGCCAAAACCAATGAGGTGGGCATGATCGAACGGTTCTTTATACAGGAATACACCGATCAAAAACTGCATGGTCGGCGCAATATATTGAAGCAGGCCTATCAGTGTAAGCGGGATTTGCCTGGCTGCAGAGGCAAACATCAAAAGCGGAATTGTTGTCACAATACCTGCACCGATCAAAAGCAGATCCACCTGCGGGCCGGTATGGAGAAAGGCGCCCGTGTCATTAAAACCAACAAAGAAAAGATAAACAAGAGCAATCGGAAATGCAATCCCTGTTTCGAGGGTAAGTCCATAGAGCGAGCCGAGCGGCGCAAGCTTTTTGACAAATCCATAAAACCCAAACGAAAATGCGAGCGAAAGAGCAATCCATGGCAAACGCCCATAAGCAACAGTCAAATAGGTCACACCTGCTGTAGCCAGAGCAACGGGAATCCACTGCGCGGGACGCAATCGTTCATGGAGAAAAATAACACCTAGTAAAACACTGATCAGAGGGTTAATAAAATAGCCAAGACTGGTTTCAACAATAAATCCTGCATTGACTCCCCAGACATAGACTAACCAGTTGATCGTGAGAAGGACTGCTGCAACAGAATAAATGCCAAATGTTTTGGCGGTCAGCGCAGCAAAACGAAAATCCCTCCATTGTTTGGTGAGCAGGATGAAGAGGATTAGCAGGAGGAATGACCACGTGATGCGGTGTCCAATGACTTGCAATGCTGGTACTTCGTGCAGCAGTTTCCAATAAATAGGGAAAACACCCCACATCACATACGCGGCGATCCCGTTCAGGATACCTTTCTTCATTATTCTCCTTTGAACTTTTATTTCAAAAACTATCTATTGGCTGTCGGCCTGCATACCCCGCTTCGATTTCATGCCAGAAAGCAATATCCCCTTCCCCATATTGCCAGCACAAATAGACTTCGCGTCCATCCTTCAACGCCGGGAAATCCAATAATCCCAGATTGACATCCTTGAACAACACATCCATCGCCTGAATGCGATGAATCAACGCGTCAAACTTTTCAAAATCCTGAACCATGTGACTGAGGGCGCGGTTGCCACCATTCCCGGCGGACTTCTCGATGGCGGGCCAGGCCTCGGGCTGATTCTTAAGGATTTTCAGGCGAATTGCCTGAACTTCATCCATCAAGGGACGTATAAGTTCCAATGTTTCGTTAGCTTCCAGAAGGGTAAAGTATCTTTGTGCCATTTTAATTTAACCAACTATTCTAGTCGCAAAGCTTTCGCTTCCTTCAGTCTAGTTCCGAGAAATAAGCAGATGATCATCAGGCCACTCAAGACCAACAAAGGCAGCGTCATCGAACCCGTATCAGGCGATTTGAAGACATCCATAGCGAGGATGAAAATGATACCCGAAATTTGTCCCATCAGTAAGAGCAAGCCGTTAGAGGTTCCCTCCGGGGCAGGATAGGTAATCTCCGCGCCATACTGAAATCCGATTGGCCCTGCGCTCAAGAGAAAGAACCCAAAAATAAAAGAGGCTACTAACAGAAGAGGATACGTGCCAGCATAAGTGACCCCAATCAAGCCGAGGGTCGCACCCAGAACAGCGATGATTAGAAAAGGGACGCGTCTGCGATAATGATCAGAAAGCAAAGGTATGACCAGCGCGCCCAAAATCCCTCCAAAAATCATCGCGCCTCCCGCGCTGCCTGCCTGGGTAATGGAGAAACCCCTTGGATTAAGGACTTCTTCAATCCAGGTTGTGATCGCATTGAAAGCCCCTAATCCTACAAAGAAAATAATTAACAACAGGATAAAATCATGTTGATGGATCATCTTGGTCAGACCCTCGAGCGCTACGGATCGGCTTTCCTGATCTGGCGGACAGGGAGGAGAGGGAGGGCGTTCACGGATGAACAAAAAAAATATCAGCATGGCAGCGATGGAACCAATCCCATAATTTACAAGCAGGCCAGGAATGCCTGACCGGATCGCAAGATAAGGAGTCAGGGCAAGACCTGCAAGGATGCCCAGATAGATTGCCAATGATCCCAGGCCGGTTGCAGTTGCCCGTTCTTCCATGGGAAACCAGCGGGCAGCAACCGTCGTAACGGCGTTAAGGATAAAAGGCTGACCAATAGCAATGATAATTTGCGCAACCAGGACGAGCTTGTAATCTGAGGCGACAAGCCCACGCAGAAGACCAAAGATACCTGTTAACGCAGCGCCAATTCCCACCCCGATGCGGATACCATAGGTGTCAATCACCCACGAGGCTGGGAACGACACCAAAACATAAATGATCATAAAACTCAGCGAAAGAAGTCCAATTCCAAGCTCAGAAACCCCATAATATTGCACAGCAGTACTCGTGATGGGAGCAAAAGTAATCCATAACAGCTGATTGACGGCGATAATGCTCATAAATGCCAGTAAAACCGTCCAACGGTAAGGATAAACTTTAAAGCTGTTTTGATCCATGAAAGGGTCTCCTTTGATAGTGACTTCTAGAAGAAACACCCCATGCTACCAATTAGTTCCTGGAACTGAAAATAAACGATAAAGGCATTCCTGTGGAGGAATGCCCTCTAGATAAGCGAATTTTTGTATTTCATAAGTTCAGGTAGGCAAAGCCTGATACCCTTTTTTCTTCACCGCTGCGATAATCTGTTCGTCTGTCAGCCTGGCTTCATCGTACTCAACGGTCATTTGGAGTTTGTGATAACTAGCGTTGATCTCTTTGACACCTTCCAATGTGTCTTCGATGGATTCCAGCTTCATTGCACAGTTGGTGCAGGTCATATCAGGGATTTTGAACGTTTTTTTAATCATGAGGCTTCCTCCGTTTTATTCAAACACAATCTGCCCGGTATACATTCCCATGGAGCAGGTAAAGAACAACCTATCTCCTTTTGTCTGTGCAGGGACATTCACCTGAACCGTCCCAGTATCCGGCAATAACTCATAATAATCCAGGGCAGGAATAACAAAATCGCGGGCACAAGAATAGGTCTTATTGGTTATCAGATTCAAAGTGAAAGCTTTCCCTGCGGGAGCACTGATTGTCTGCGGAAAGTAGCCCTGATTTTGAACATAGAGCACTATATCGCCTTCCGTTAAGGAAGACTGCGCCGTTTGCGCTCCAGACACCGATTCGCCATTTGATGGAAGCAGATTGCGGGTCAGGTTTTGAAACGAGAGAGGCGATCCCAAAACGTTGAGGCCGCCGTTGATCGTCACAAGTCCTAATAGGAGTACCATGGCGGCGACAAATCGCATAAAGAATTTCTCAAGACGTGAGCCCAACTCGGTCGTCAGGTAAGCGACAATGAAAAACACAGGACTGGTCCCAAGAGTAAACGCAAGCATGAGTGCGGCACCCATCACCATGCTGCTTGTCCCAAGCGCGGCGGCCATCATGGCTTGAGTCACACCGCAAGGGATAAAGACAGTTAACGTGCCTAAGAAAAGCGGCGTGACCGTATCTGTCCCTTTTGCAGTACGCCGGATATAGCGCGTGATAAATTTTGGAGGCTCAATGGAAAAGTAACGAAAGATGGGGTGGACATTGAACATGCGCAGTGCATTGCCAAGCATGAAAACACCGATCACGATCATCAAGACTGCACGCGTGG